>NZ_CP104467.1:0-195000 GCF_025369935.1 Paenibacillus andongensis
GTGGAAGGCCATTCTACGGACTTATGGCAGCAAATTTTAACGATTATTCAAACTAAACTCAGTAAACCAAGCTTCGACACTTGGCTTAAATCAACGAAAGCGACAGTATTTAATGATTCAACTGTCGTTATTTGTGCGCCCAACAATTTTGCTCAGGAATGGCTCGAAAGCCGCTATACCAAGCTAATTGAAGGAACCATATATGACTTTACAGGGAAACAGGTTTCTGTGAAATTCATCATTGAAACGGAAGAACAGAAATCTCAGTCTACAGCCGTCCAACCAACTGTTCTCCCGCCTAAAGGTCCTGCGATTGTTACAGGGGAAGAAAATTTCACCAATATGATGAACGCTAGGTATACCTTTGATACGTTCGTTATCGGATCCGGCAATCGATTCGCTCATGCTGCATCCCTGGCTGTTGCCGAAGCGCCAGCTAAAGCTTATAATCCCCTCTTTCTTTATGGAGGAGTTGGTTTAGGAAAGACCCATTTGATGCATGCTATCGGCCACTATGTGTTAGAACATAACCCAGGGGCACGTGTTTTATATATTTCGTCAGAGAAGTTCACGAATGAATTTATTAATGCGGTCCGTGATAACCGCGGCGAAGGATTTCGTAATAAATATAGAACGATCGATGTATTGTTGATTGATGATATTCAATTCCTCGCTGGTAAAGAAGGTACACAAGAGGAGTTTTTCCATACGTTTAATGCGTTACATGAAGAAGGCAAACAAATTATTATCTCTAGTGACCGGCCGCCCAAAGAAATTCCAACCCTGGAAGATCGGTTACGCTCTAGATTTGAGTGGGGATTAATTACAGACATTCAACCCCCAGATTTAGAAACGCGCATTGCCATTCTCCGTAAGAAAGCAAAAGCAGAGAATCTGGAGATTCCAAATGAAGCGATGATCTATATCGCGAACCAAATCGATACGAATATTCGAGAGCTTGAAGGTGCTTTGATTCGAGTAGTTGCTTACTCGTCCCTTATTAATCAGGACATTAGCGTGCATCTAACAGCCGAAGCATTGAAGGATATCATTCCGTCGAATCGACCACGAGTCATTACGATACAGGATATTCAGCAGCGTGTTGGAGAATTCTATGGTTTGAAGCTAGAGGATTTCAAGGCTCGTAAACGAACAAAAGCCGTCGCATTCCCTAGACAGGTCGCGATGTACCTGGCACGAGAGCTGACGGACTTCTCTTTGCCGAAAATCGGAGATAATTTTGGTGGCCGTGACCATACAACGGTTATCCATGCCCATGATAAAATATCAGAACAATTAAAAGTAGATCAGGATCTTTACAAGATCGTTCATAATCTGACGGAGCGTATTAAGAACCCCTCTTGATAACATTTCATTTTGGTTAAGCCTATGCACAATCTATTCACATGTGGATAGGCTTGATTTATATAAGAATCATCCACATATCCACATATCCAGAGCCCCTACTGCTATTACTAATAAAAAATGTTATTATATAATGATTATGCTAACGCAACGAAAAAAAGAACCACAGGAGTGAAATCATGAAATTAACAATCCTAAAAGACCATTTAATAGAATCCATTGGTCACGTTTCCAAAGCCATATCCTCTCGAACAACCATACCTATCCTTACAGGGATCAAAATAGATGCAACCTTAAGCGGTGTAACCCTTACAGCAAGCGATACGGATATTTCCATTCAAAGCTTTACCCCTAGTGAAAATGATAAAATTAAAATTATTGAATTATTTCAAGCCGGTAGTGTCGTTCTTCCAGCGAAATTCTTCGTCGAAATTATTCGTAAACTACCTGCACAGTTAATCGAAATTGATGTTAGAAATAATTTTCAAACGATTATTCGTTCTGGTTCTTCAGAAATTCAAATCATGGGGCTTGATCCCGATGAATATCCGCTTCTGCCCGAAATCGAAGAAAGTAAAATGCTTCGTTTGCCGAGTGATTTGCTCAAAACGATGATTAAACAAACTTCTTATGCCGTTTCAACGAATGAGTCGACGCCTATTCTTACAGGTGTGCTCTGGAACATATCAGGTGATAAACTAAAATTTATTGCTTGTGATCGTCATCGACTTGCTAGCAGAGAAGTAACGGTTGATAATGATAATGCCCATCAGCTTCCTAACATTGTTATATCAGGACGAACTCTGAACGAATTAAGCAAAATTTTGCCTGATCAAAATTCCCTTATAGATATAGTTATTTCCGACAATCAGGTTTTATTCAAAATTCATTCGATTTTGTTCTATTCTCGTATTCTAGACGGAACTTACCCAGATACATCAAAGCTGATTCCGCAGTCTTTTCAAACCGAAATGGTCGTACCCACCAAAGAATTGGCTGATGCCATCGACCGTGCTTACTTACTTTCCAGAGAAGATAAGACGAACATTGTTAAAATGATCATGCTTGAAGACCAGACGATTGAGATTTCTTCAAGTTCTTCCGAACTTGGGAAAGTAACGGAGCAAATTAACCTGCAGCATATTGCTGGTGAGTTACTCAAAATCTCATTTAACTCCAAATATATGCTCGATGCGCTTAAAGTTCTTGATTCCGAGTTCATTCACATCGGATTTACTGGAGCTATGCAGCCAATCATCATGAAGCCACAAGATTCAACAAGCATTCTGCAGCTTATTTTGCCGTATCGAACAACGAATTAAGGAGTGCGTTATATGAAACAGATCCCCATAAATACGGCTTATATTACACTTGGACAGTTTTTGAAATTATCGGACTGTATATCCACAGGTGGACAAGCTAAATTTTTTGTTGTGGATACAAAAATTGAAGTGAACGGACAAGCTGAAAATCGTAGAGGCCGGAAACTCGTGCCGCAAGATGTGGTAACCGTGGAGGGTTTCGGACAATTCGAAGTCGTTAGCTCCTGATCGGATTAACCCAGGAGGATGGCCACCCATGTTTTTGAACAGACTCGTACTCAGTCATTACAGAAATTATGACCAGATTGAGCTAACAACGGATAGCAATGTGAATATATTCGTAGGGCCTAACGCCCAAGGCAAAACTAATTTGTTGGAATCAATCTATGTAATGGCCATGACGAAATCACATCGCACCCATCAGGATAAAGAATTAATTGGCTGGAACGGTGATCAAACGCAGCTGCATGCAGAAATTCAGAAGCGATACGGCAGCTGTAAGCTGGATCTCTCCATTTCGACCAAAGGTAAAAAAGCGAAAATCAATGGCCTCGAACAAAAGAAGCTTAGTAACTTTATCGGTGCTTTGAATGTGGTCATGTTTGCTCCGGAAGACTTAGAGATCGTCAAAGGAACTCCTGGTATTAGAAGGCGTTTCCTCGATATGGAGATTGGCCAAGTACAACCCTCCTATCTGCATGATTTATCGCAATATCAGAAAATATTGGTGCAGCGGAACAATTATTTAAAGCAATCTTTCCCGGGGAAAACCACGCCAGACGCGATGTTAGACATTTGGAATGAACAATTAGCACAGTATGGTGTTAAAATTATGAAAAAACGTCAAAGCTTTATTAAGAAGCTGCAACAATGGGCGGAAACGATCCATAGAGGGATTACGAATGATAGTGAGGAGCTTCTTATTCGCTATTCCCCTTCCTTTGACATGACACCGTTTGAAGATGAATCTGTTTTATTAGACCAATTTATGATAAAGTTATCATTGGTTAGAGATCAGGAATTCCGAAGAGGCGTTACGCTAGTGGGCCCTCATCGTGACGATCTTCTTTTTTACATCAACGACAAAGAAGTCCAAACGTATGGATCACAGGGTCAACAGCGAACAACAGCGTTATCTCTTAAGCTTGCGGAAATAGAGCTCATTCATGAGGAAGTTGGCGAGTATCCCCTATTATTGTTGGATGATGTGTTATCCGAGCTTGATGAGTATAGGCAGACACAACTGATCCGTACGTTTCAGCAGAAAGTCCAAACTTTTATTACAACAACAGGTCTAGAGAGTGTCCATTTGGATCAACTGGATCATGCTTCCGTGTTTCATGTTTTGAAAGGAAATGTAAGCGGCAGGAGCTGAGGAGCATGTTTATTCATTTGGGTGGAGAGAAAATTATTAGAGCATCCGAACTGATTGCTATTTTCGATATCTCGATAGAGAAATCTTCCAAAATATCGAAACAATTCATACAGCAAGCTTTAAAAGATAAAAAAACAGAGCAAATCGGTGAAGAAGATTGCAAATCACTCGTTGTTACGAAGAGTAAAGTGTATTATTCTCCAATTTCCTCTACCACGCTCAAGAAAAGAGCGCATCAATTGTTAACGAATTAACCTTTTCTCCCCACTTAAGAAAGTATAAGATTTCGGCAATCCGAAAGCACTTTCTTAAGGGCAAATATACGGTCCTCTAGGCGTGGTCGATTATTTTCGAATGACTTCGATAGAGGTTTTCTCTCACTATAAAAAAGCAGGTGAAGATTAACATGTCTGTGAATCAAAATGCGTACGATGACAGTCAGATTCAGGTTCTGGAAGGGTTAGAGGCCGTTCGTAAAAGGCCGGGTATGTATATTGGTTCAACCAGTGCCCGTGGACTTCATCATCTCGTATGGGAAGTTGTCGATAACAGTATCGATGAAGCTTTGGCCGGCTTTTGTACAAAGATTGATGTCATTGTCCATAAAAATAATAGTGTTACTGTTATTGATAATGGGCGCGGAATTCCAGTTGGGGAAAATGCCAAGCTGAAAAGACCAACACTTGAAGTTGTACTTACCGTGCTCCACGCAGGTGGTAAATTCGGTGGCGAGGATTCCGGTTACAAAGTATCAGGTGGTCTGCACGGTGTAGGTATTTCCGTGGTTAATGCGCTGTCTGAGCACTTAACTGTGCAAGTAAAGAATAAAGGCCAAATTCATCAACAAGAATACCGCCGCGGAACGCCGCAATATGATGTGAAAGTCGTAGGTGAAACCGAAGAAACGGGCACCACGGTTACGTTCCAGCCGGATCCGGAGATCTTCAAGGAAACGACAGAGTATGACTATGATACTCTTCAATCCAGAATTCGCGAGCTCGCTTTCTTGAATAAAGGAATTGAGATTAATTTAATTGATGAACGTACGGATACGATCAATACACATAGGTATGAAGGAGGAATCATTTCCTTCGTTCAGCATTTGAACCGTAACCGTGAAGTCGTCAATGAGGTGCCAATCTATGTGGAAGGTTCCAAGGATAATATCTCCATCGAGATTGCCCTTCAATACAACGACAGCTATACGGAAAATATTTACTCCTTCGCGAATAACATCAATACACATGAGGGTGGTACTCACGAGTCCGGTTTTAAAAGTGCACTAACACGGATCTTGAATGACTATGCCCGCAAAAGTAATTCGTTGAAAGATAGTGACTCCAACCTATCGGGGGATGATGTGCGCGAGGGTCTTGCTGCCATTATTTCCGTGAAAATACCTGAGCCTCAATTTGAGGGTCAAACGAAGACCAAACTAGGAAATAGTGAAGTCCGTGGTATTGTAGAGTCTTTATTTGCTGAGAAGCTGCAAACATTTATGGAAGAAAACCCTGCTATTGCGAAGAAGATTCTTGAAAAAGGGATTCAAGCGGCAAGAGCCAGGGAAGCTGCGCGTAAAGCGAGAGAATTAACTCGTCGTAAAAGCGCATTGGAAGTAAGCGCGCTGCCAGGTAAACTAGCAGATTGTTCATCCAAGGATGCTTCTATTAGTGAGATTTACATCGTAGAAGGTGACTCTGCAGGCGGATCCGCTAAGCAAGGACGTGATCGTCACTTCCAAGCGATTCTTCCACTTCGCGGTAAAATTTTGAATGTAGAGAAAGCTAGATTGGATCGTATTCTATCCAATACGGAAATTCGTGCGATGATTACAGCTTTTGGTACAGGGATCAGTGACGATTTCGATATCGCTAAAGCACGTTATCACAAAATTATTATTATGACTGATGCCGACGTTGACGGAGCACACATTCGTACGCTTCTGCTTACTTTCTTCTACAGGTACATGAAAAAATTAATCGAATCCGGTTATGTGTATATTGCACAGCCTCCACTCTTCAAGCTCGAGAGAAATAAAACCATTCGCTATGCGTATAACGAAAGGCAAAGAGAAACCATCATGCAGGAGTTCGGTGAAGGCGCCAAAGTCAATGTGCAGCGTTATAAAGGACTTGGTGAAATGAATCCGGAACAATTATGGGAAACAACGATGGATCCGGAAAGCCGTACCTTATTGCAAGTGACAATCGAAGATGCGATAGAAGCAGATACGCTCTTTGATTCATTGATGGGTGATAACGTAGAACCTAGAAGAGATTTCATCGAGGAACATGCGAAGTACGTGAAAAATTTAGATATCTAAACGTCCTAGACGTTGCTAACGATGTAAGCTTTCAGGAGGAACATTCATGAGCGAAGAATTACATTCGCAAGTCAAAGAAATTGACATTTCTACCGAAATGCGTACATCTTTCTTAGACTATGCGATGAGTATCATTGTCAGTCGTGCACTGCCAGATGTAAGAGACGGTCTGAAGCCTGTTCATCGACGGATCTTATTCGCGATGTCTGAGCTAGGGATGTCTCCAGATAAACCATATAAGAAATCAGCGAGAATCGTCGGTGAAGTTATCGGTAAGTACCATCCTCACGGAGATTCAGCCGTTTATGAGACGATGGTTCGTATGGCGCAAGATTTCTCACTTCGTTATATGCTGGTCGATGGTCATGGTAACTTTGGATCGATCGACGGGGATATGGCAGCGGCCATGCGTTATACCGAAGCTCGCTTGTCGAAGATCGCGATGGAACTCCTGCGTGATATCAACAAAGAGACCATTGACTATGCTCCTAACTATGATGGTGAAGAACAGGAACCAGTTGTTCTCCCTTCACGTTTTCCGAACTTGCTCGTAAACGGGAGTTCGGGGATTGCGGTAGGAATGGCTACCAATATTCCGCCGCATAACCTTCGTGAGGTAATCGAAGGTATCCAAATGATGATAGCAAATCCGGATGTAACACCGCTTGAATTGATGCAAGTGATTAAAGGACCGGATTTCCCTACAGCTGGCTTTATTTTAGGCCGTGAAGGGATTCGTTCAGCCTATCAAACAGGCAGAGGTTCTGTTACAATGCGTGCTAGAACAGTTATTGAAGAAAACAATAATAAAGCTAGAATCATTGTTAATGAGCTGCCATATCAAGTAAATAAAGCTAGATTAGTTGAGAAAATTGCGGAACTTGTTCGTGAGAAAAAGATTGATGGTATCACGGACCTTCGAGATGAATCCGACCGTAATGGTATGCGAGTTGTTATCGAGCTTCGTCGTGACGTTAATCCGCATGTTGTTCTGAATAACTTGTTCAAACATACGGCCATGCAATCGAACTTTGGTATTATTATGCTTGCACTCGTCAACGGCGAACCAAGAGTTCTAAATCTTCGCGAGATGCTGCACTATTATCTCAAGCATCAGCAAGAGGTTATTCGCCGTAGAACAGAGTATGATTTACGCAAAGCGGAAGCGCGCGCTCACATTTTGGAAGGCTTGCGCATCGCACTTGATCATTTGGACCAAGTTATTGCCTTGATTCGTGCTTCCCGTACAACGGAAGAAGCTAGAGAAGGGCTCATGACTACGTTTAATTTGAGTCTCGATCAAGCTCAAGCTATTCTCGATATGCGTCTACAGCGTTTAACAGGCTTAGAACGTGAGAAGATCGAAGCTGAGTATGCTGAACTTATGAAGAAAATCGCTGAGCTTAAAGCAATTCTTGCCGATGAGAAGCTGATTCTAGCGATCATTAGCGAAGAATTGAATGAAATTAAAGAGAAATTCGGCGATGAGCGACGTTCCGAAATTACGGTTGGTGAGGAAAGCATCGAAGATGAAGACCTCATCCCGCGTGAAGATGTCGTTATCACGATTACGCATACGGGTTACATTAAGCGTCTTCCGGTTACGACGTATCGGAACCAGAAGCGTGGTGGACGTGGCATTGTCGGAATGGATACCAAGGACGATGACTTCGTCGAACATTTGTTCGTGACGAATACGCATCACTATCTGATGTTCTTTACGAATAAAGGAAAAGTGTACCGTCTGAAAGCTTATGAGATTCCGGATCTGAGCCGGACGGCTCGTGGAACACCAATCATTAACTTAATCCAGATCGAGCAAGGTGAGACGATTAACGCGGTGATTCCGGTAGAAAGCTTTGAAACCGAGCAATACCTATTCTTTGCAACGAAGCAAGGTGTTGTGAAGAAGACTCCGATCGATGATTATTCAAATATTCGTAAAGGTGGATTAATCGCTATTAATTTACGGGAAGATGATGATCTCATTGGTGTTAAACTGACTGACGGCAACCAAGGTATTATTATGGGAACCAAGCTCGGCATGTCCATCCATTTCCCTGAACAAGATGTTCGTTCCATGGGTAGGTCTGCTACTGGGGTTAAAGGTATACACCTGGATCCTGAAGATACGGTTATTGATATGGACGTAGTCCATGAAGATAATAGTGTACTCATTGTAACGACCAAAGGTTTTGGTAAGAGAACGCCTGTTTCTGAATATCGGATCCAGACACGCGGCGGTAAAGGGATTAAGACCTTGAACGTCACAGATAAGAACGGCCCTATTGTCGGTCTTAAAGTGGTGCAAAATGATGAGGATCTTATGATTATTACAGCGTCGGGTACTGTTATTCGTACAAGTATGGACGGGATTTCGATGATGGGTCGTAACACGCAGGGTGTACGCTTAATCAATATTCGTGAAGACGATGAAGTTGGAACCTTAGCTCGCGTTCAGAAAAATGAAGAGCAAAGCGAGAATGAGGAAGACGGCGATTGGGAAGAAACAGAAGTAACGGATACAGAAGAATAAAATGTCGGGATGGGGCTTACAAACCCATCCCTTTTACTTTACAATAAGAAGTATACGAAAAATTAAGGTGAGTGAATGATTGTGCCGACAGTAGCCGTTTCTCAATTAAAATATGGTGAAAGATTAGGCGATAATGTAATAACGAAATTGGGTAATGTACTTTTCAACAAAGGAAAAGTCATTAATGAAAGAGACGTTGAGATTCTAAAAGCATTTCTCATTTCATCTGTCTTTATTGAATCTAAGAATGGTATTGAACCCGAAGCCACGAGTGAAGAAACAAAACAGAATGAAGTTGCAACCGTTCATCCTTTTTATTTGGAATATCAGAATATGTTGAAACTGCTTAAACGAGTCTTTTATCTCGCTAATGGTGGACAACCGCTTCCCATCTTAGATCTACGAAACGGTCTTGAAGCTCTCATTCAACATATTGATGCCTATAAAGTACTTACCTTCACACCGAAGAATCGCATTTTGCAAGATTATATCTATCACAAAAGTATTCAGGTCAGCTTAACTGCTTATTCATTAGCTAGATGGCATGGTCTTCCTCAGAAAGATTTGATGCAAATTGCCTTAGCCGGTCTTTTACATGACATTGGTATTGCCAAAGTTGATCCTGCTATTCTTGAAAAGAAGAGTGCTCTAACAGCATCCGAAATGGACGAGATTAAACAGCACACGTTAATCGGGTATCAGATTCTTAAAAATATTTCCGGTATCAACGAAGGTGTTAAATTAACAGCTATTCAGCATCATGAACGTGAGGATGGATCTGGTTATCCTTTAGGAGTTAAAGGTGATAAGATTCACATGTATGCCAAAATAGTAGCGATTGCTGATATTTATAACGCCATGACCAATGAACGGTATTATAAAACGGCTTTATCGCCGTATGTTGTATTAGAGCAGCTCTTTACAGAATCATTCGGTAAAGTAGATCCAACCCTGGTTCAAGTATTTATGAACAAGTCCACTCAAATCAGCAATGGAACAATCGTAAAACTAAGTGATAACCGTGTAGGTGAAATTATTTTCTCCGATCGCTCTCATCCTACTAGACCTTGGATTAACGTTAATGGAACGATTGTAAATTTAACATTAGAAAGAAGTCTATTCATTCAAGATGTTATTGGTCATATTTAAAAGTCATAGAGAGTAATGTTGCCCCCTGTGTAGGGGGTTTTTCTTTATTATTAAGAAATGATGAGAAAACCTCTCTCGAGGCCATTCAAGGATGAGCGACCGCGTTTAAAGAGGAGAGACTTTGGTCTCCAAGCAAAGATCCCTATATTAGGTTTTATCGGCAAATAGAAAGCGTGTTTCGGAATATCGAAATTTATACTTTCTATTGTGGAAAAGAAAAGCTTGCATTCTGCTTTTAGATTTGTTATATTACTCCTTGTCGCTTCGGCGGTCGAACGAAAGAACGAAAGAAAATAAAAAAAGTTCTTGCAATCGAATAGGCTGATGTGGTATATTAATCAAGTCGCCTTTGAGGGTCGAAGGATTAAAATGAAAGAAATTGATCTTTGAAAACTGAACAACGAGTGAGTAAGCACGAACGAGAAATCGTTCAAAAAAGAGATTGCAAAATCTCGCTAGCAACGCAAATGAGCAATTAAGCTTTCAAATAGATTTTCTATTATGGAGAGTTTGATCCTGGCTCAGGACGAACGCTGGCGGCGTGCCTAATACATGCAAGTCGAGCGGATTTATCCTTCGGGATAAGTTAGCGGCGGACGGGTGAGTAACACGTAGGTAACCTGCCTATAAGATCGGGATAACTATCGGAAACGATAGCTAAGACCGGATAATTGGTTTTCTCGCATGAGAGAATTATGAAACACGGAGCAATCTGTGGCTTATAGATGGGCCTGCGGCGCATTAGCTAGTTGGTGAGGTAACGGCTCACCAAGGCGACGATGCGTAGCCGACCTGAGAGGGTGAACGGCCACACTGGGACTGAGACACGGCCCAGACTCCTACGGGAGGCAGCAGTAGGGAATCTTCCGCAATGGACGCAAGTCTGACGGAGCAACGCCGCGTGAGTGATGAAGGTTTTCGGATCGTAAAGCTCTGTTGCCCTAGACGAACAGCAAGAGGAGTAACTGCCTTTTGTGTGACGGTATAGGAGAAGAAAGCCCCGGCTAACTACGTGCCAGCAGCCGCGGTAATACGTAGGGGGCAAGCGTTGTCCGGAATTATTGGGCGTAAAGCGCGCGCAGGCGGTCAATTAAGTTGGGTGTTTAAGCCCGGGGCTCAACCCCGGTTCGCATCCAAAACTGGTTGACTTGAGTGTAGGAGAGGAAAGTGGAATTCCACGTGTAGCGGTGAAATGCGTAGAGATGTGGAGGAACACCAGTGGCGAAGGCGACTTTCTGGCCTATAACTGACGCTGAGGCGCGAAAGCGTGGGGAGCAAACAGGATTAGATACCCTGGTAGTCCACGCCGTAAACGATGCATACTAGGTGTTGGGGATTCGATTCCTCGGTGCCGAAGTTAACACAGTAAGTATGCCGCCTGGGGAGTACGCTCGCAAGAGTGAAACTCAAAGGAATTGACGGGGACCCGCACAAGCAGTGGAGTATGTGGTTTAATTCGAAGCAACGCGAAGAACCTTACCAGGTCTTGACATCCCTCTGAATACGGTAGAGATATCGTAGGCCTTCGGGACAGAGGAGACAGGTGGTGCATGGTTGTCGTCAGCTCGTGTCGTGAGATGTTGGGTTAAGTCCCGCAACGAGCGCAACCCTTGATCTTAGTTGCCAGCACTTTGGGTGGGCACTCTAAGATGACTGCCGGTGACAAACCGGAGGAAGGTGGGGATGACGTCAAATCATCATGCCCCTTATGACCTGGGCTACACACGTACTACAATGGTCGGTACAACGGGAAGCGAAGCCGCGAGGTGGAGCGAATCCTTATAAGCCGATCTCAGTTCGGATTGCAGGCTGCAACTCGCCTGCATGAAGTCGGAATTGCTAGTAATCGCGGATCAGCATGCCGCGGTGAATACGTTCCCGGGTCTTGTACACACCGCCCGTCACACCACGAGAGTTTACAACACCCGAAGTCGGTGGGGTAACCCGCAAGGGAGCCAGCCGCCGAAGGTGGGGTAGATGATTGGGGTGAAGTCGTAACAAGGTAGCCGTATCGGAAGGTGCGGCTGGATCACCTCCTTTCTATGGAGACTCGGGTCTGATAGACCCAGTCAAGTGCGAAAGCACAAAACGTTTACTCACTCGTGTTCAGTTTTGAAGGATGAATTTACCTTCAACTACTTGTTCCTTGAAAACTAGATAACGAAACAAAACGTAAAGTAAGAACTTAGGTAGCATGATCTACGGATCTTGCGAAATTTTCAAATGTTTTTTTCTAGGTTAAGCTAGAAAGAGCACACGGAGGATGCCTAGGCACTAGGAGCCGAAGAAGGACGTGGCGAACGACGAAATGCCTCGGGGAGCCGTAAGCAGGCTTTGATCCGGGGATGTCCGAATGGGGGAACCCAGCTGTGGTAATGCGCAGTTACTCTATTGTGAATACATAGCAATAGTAGAGGCATACCCAGGGAACTGAAACATCTAAGTACCTGGAGGAAAAGAAAACAAAAGTGATTCCGTCAGTAGCGGCGAGCGAAAGCGGAATAGCCCAAACCAAGGAGCTTGCTCCTTGGGGTTGTAGGACCTCGATATGGGGTTAGTTCGGTAGGCGAAGAGATCTGGAAAGGTCCGGCATAGAAGGTAAAAGCCCTGTAGCTTAAATCGAACGAAACCCCTAGAGGTATCCTGAGTACGGCGGGTCACGTGAAACCCCGTCGGAATCCGGCAGGACCATCTGCCAAGGCTAAATACTCCCTAGTGACCGATAGTGAAGCAGTACCGTGAGGGAAAGGTGAAAAGCACCGCGGAAGCGGAGTGAAAAAGAACCTGAAACCGTGTGCTTACAAGAAGTCAGAGCCCTCTATATGGGTGATGGCGTGCCTTTTGTAGAATGAACCGGCGAGTTACGTTCCCGTGCGAGGTTAAGCTGAAAAGGCGGAGCCGCAGCGAAAGCGAGTCTGAATAGGGCGCTTGAGTACGTGGACGTAGACCCGAAACCGTGTGATCTACCCCTGTCCAGGGTGAAGGTGAGGTAACACTCACTGGAGGCCCGAACCCACGCATGTTGAAAAATGCGGGGATGAGGTGGGGGTAGCGGAGAAATTCCAATCGAACTCGGAGATAGCTGGTTCTCCCCGAAATAGCTTTAGGGCTAGCCTCGGATGTGGAGTTGTGGAGGTAAAGCACTGATTGGGTGCGGGGCCCGCCAAGGGTTACCAAGTCCAGTCAAACTCTGAATGCCACAAACTTAAATCCGGGAGTCAGACAGTGAGTGCTAAGATCCATTGTCAAAAGGGAAACAGCCCAGACCATCAGCTAAGGTCCCCAAGTGTGTGTTAAGTGGGAAAGGATGTGGAGTTGCACAGACAACCAGGATGTTGGCTTAGAAGCAGCCACCATTGAAAGAGTGCGTAATAGCTCACTGGTCGAGTGACTCTGCGCCGAAAATGTAACGGGGCTAAACACGCCACCGAAGCTATGGCTTGCACGTATGTGCATGGGTAGGGGAGCGTTGTATGTACGTTGAATTCTGACCGTAAGGACAGGTGGAGCGCATACAAGTGAGAATGCCGGTATAAGTAACGAAAAGATCAGTGAGAATCTGATCCGCCGAAAACCTAAGGGTTCCTGAGGAAGGCTCGTCCGCTCAGGGTAAGTCGGGACCTAAGGCGAGGCCGAAAGGCGTAGTCGATGGACAACAGGTGGAAATTCCTGTACCACCGTAGCCGTTATGAGCGATGGAGTGACGCAGAAGGATAGTGACGCGAGCTGATGGATGCTCGTCCAAGCAGTGAGGCTGGTTAGTAGGCAAATCCGCTAACCGTAAGGCTGGGCTGTGATGGGGAGGGAAACTTTAAGTACCGAAGGTCATGAGTTCACACTGCCAAGAAAAGCTTCTAGCCAGGCGAAGGTGCCCGTACCGCAAACCGACACAGGTGGGTGAGAAGAGAATTCTAAGGCGCGCGGAAGAACTCTCGTTAAGGAACTCGGCAAAATGACCCCGTAACTTCGGGAGAAGGGGTGCCTCGGTAGGGTGAATAGCCCGAGGGGGCCGCAGTGAAAAGGCCCAAGCGACTGTTTAGCAAAAACACAGGTCTGTGCGAAGCCGCAAGGCGAAGTATACGGGCTGACGCCTGCCCGGTGCTGGAAGGTTAAGAGGAGTGGTTAGGGGTTAAACCCGAAGCTATGAATTGAAGCCCCAGTAAACGGCGGCCGTAACTATAACGGTCCTAAGGTAGCGAAATTCCTTGTCAGGTAAATTCTGACCCGCACGAATGGCGTAACGACTTGGGCGCTGTCTCAACGAGAGATCCGGTGAAATTTTAATACCTGTGAAGATGCAGGTTACCCGCGACAAGACGGAAAGACCCCATGGAGCTTTACTGCAGCTTGATATTGGACTTTGGTACGATCTGTACAGGATAGGTGGGAGCCTTTGAAGCCTGAGCGCCAGCTTGGGTGGAGGCGCCGTTGGGATACCACCCTGATCGTATCGGAGTTCTAACCTGGTACCGTAATCCGGTATGGGGACAGTGTCAGGTGGGCAGTTTGACTGGGGCGGTCGCCTCCTAAAATGTAACGGAGGCGTTTAAAGGTTCCCTCAGAATGGTTGGAAATCATTCGCAGAGTGCAAAGGCATAAGGGAGCTTGACTGCGAGACCTACAAGTCGAGCAGGGACGAAAGTCGGACTTAGTGATCCGGTGGTACCGAATGGAAGGGCCATCGCTCAACGGATAAAAGCTACCCTGGGGATAACAGGCTTATCTCCCCCAAGAGTCCACATCGACGGGGAGGTTTGGCACCTCGATGTCGGCTCATCGCATCCTGGGGCTGAAGTAGGTCCCAAGGGTTGGGCTGTTCGCCCATTAAAGCGGTACGCGAGCTGGGTTCAGAACGTCGTGAGACAGTTCGGTCCCTATCTGTCGCGGGCGTAGGAAATTTGAGAGGAGCTGTCCTTAGTACGAGAGGACCGGGATGGACGTACCGCTGGTGTACCAGTTGTCTCGCCAGAGGCATCGCTGGGTAGCTATGTACGGAGGGGATAAGCGCTGAAAGCATCTAAGCGCGAAGCCCCCCTCAAGATGAGATTTCCCAGTATGTAAGACCCCTTGTAGACGACGAGGTTGATAGGTTCGAGGTGGAAGTGCAGCAATGCATGCAGCTGACGAATACTAATCGGTCGAGGGCTTAACCAATAAACCTAAGAAATTCAAACCTTTACGCAAGTTTCGTATCTAGTTTTCAAGGCGCAAACCACGCTTTGACTGTTTGGTGATGATGGCGGAGGGGACCCACGCGTTCCCATCTCGAACACGACCGTTAAGCCCTCCAGCGTCGATGGTACTTGAACCGCAGGGTTCTGGGAGAGTAGAACGTTGCCAAGCACATGCAAAAGAGTCTTTTTGGAAGAAATTCCAGAAAGACTCTTTTTTTACATCAGTACAATACGACATATTAAACCATACTAGCCCTATGAGGAGGGATTGGTATGGGTGCATTGATCTACAGGAGAAGTTTGCGTGTTTTGTTTCTTGGTTTCTTAGTGATACAGATGGTAAGTGGCTGCTCAGCTAAGATGGATTCAATCAAGGATGCTACAGACCCGTTAGGTGCTTTAAACAATTTAGGGAAGACATTGCCTATCTCAATTAAAGAAGCGAAGCAACTATCTTTAGATGAGGGTAAGAACACGCCTCAAAGACCTGAGAAGCAGGTTGTAAAAGGAATTTACGTATCTGCTTGGTCAGCTGTAGGCAATAAATTTGAGCAGCTGATCGACCTAGTGGATCAAACCGATCTAAATGCGATGGTTATCGATATTAAGAACGATTCGGGACAAGTTACATATCCATCGACCATTCCTTTGGTGAATGAGATAGGGGCTAATAGCCATGTTATTATTCGTGATCTGAAAGCCATGCTTCTAAGGTTAAAGGAAAAGCACATATATTCGATTGCGCGAGTCGTTGTGTTTAAAGATCCTTATTTAAGCATAAAGAAGAGTAATTATGCAATGACGAATCATACGGGTAACGTGTGGAGGGATAGTAAAGGAACGGCTTGGGTGGATCCCTACAAGGAACAAGTTTGGGATTATAATATTCAAGTTGCAAAGGAAGCAGCTTTATTAGGTTTTGATGAAATTCAGTTTGACTATGTGAGATTTCCTGAGAATGGCAAGAAAGTGGATCAGGAGGTCAAGTTTGAAAACCCTAATCATTGGACGAAAGCGCAGGTAATCGAGAATTTCCTCAAAAAAGCCAAAGAACAAATGGGTGGACTAGCCTATTTATCTGCCGATGTCTTTGGATTAACAACTTCGTCTGATAATGATATGGGTATTGGACAAGATTGGTCGATGATCAGTAAGCAAGTTCATTATATTTCACCTATGTTGTATCCCTCTCATTATTCTAGTGGGGTATATGGGATTAAGAATCCCGATCTACAGCCCTATGCTGTTATTCGTAAAGCGATCAGCGATGCAAATGGGAAGAACCAGCTTTTAGCAAAGTCGGATAGCCATATTGCAGAAATTAGACCATGGTATCAAGATTTTACAGCTACTTGGGTGAAACCTCATAAAAAATATGGGACTATCGATGTCAAAGAGCAAATTAAAGCAGCTAAGGAGCAAGGTGTGGAACAATTTTTGTTATGGAATTCGAGCAGCACGTATTCGTATCGTTAACGGAATTGACTTATTCGGGCAGAGGGTTATCCGGTAGACGCGTCCTTTCCCTTGACACGAAAAATAGGCTTTTGTTAAGATTGCAATCATATAACAAAACGAATGAGAAGATTCATTCGAACAAAGCTTTCTTTCATAGAGAGCTCTAAGGAGGAATACGTGTTGTGAGGGAAGACAAGTTTGGCAAGGAAGGCTTAACGTTTGATGATGTATTGTTGGTGCCGAGAAAGTCAGAAGTGTTCGGTAAGGAGATCGACGTTTCAACCGTGCTCGCGCCTCATGTGAAATTAAATATCCCGTTTATTAGCTCTGCAATGGATACTGTTACGGAATCAGCGCTTGCGATTGCAATGGCACGAGAAGGCGGTATCGGGATTATCCATAAGAATATGACCATTGAGCTTCAAGCAGAGCATGTTGACCGTGTTAAGAGATCAGAGAGTGGCGTTATCACCAATCCTTTCTCACTTACACCGGAGCATCATGTTTATGACGCAGAAGAGTTGATGGCGAAATACCGCATATCTGGTGTGCCGATTGTGAATGAAGCGAACAAGCTGGTGGGGATTTTAACGAATCGCGACTTGCGTTTTGTACATGATTATTCCATCAAAATCAAAGAAGTAATGACGCAGGAAGATCTGGTTACGGCACCTGTAGGGACCACGCTTCAGCAAGCGGAGGGCATACTTCAAAAGCATAAAATTGAGAAGCTTCCTTTGGTTGATGAAAATTTTGAGCTTAAAGGTTTAATTACGATTAAGGATATAGAGAAGGCCATTCAGTTCCCTAACTCCGCTAAGGATGCACAGGGTCGCTTACTCGTAGGCGCAGCTGTAGGTGTTGCTAAGGATGTTCTGGAGAGAGCTGCAGCACTTGTTAAAGCAGGCATTGACGTGATTGTCGTAGATTCTGCGCATGGTCATCATATTAATATTGCAGAAACTGTGAAAAAGCTTAGAGCACAATATCCAGAGCTGCCTATCATCGCAGGAAACGTAGCCACTGGTGACGGTACACGTGACCTCATTAAGGCTGGAGCATCCATGGTGAAGGTTGGTATTGGGCCTGGATCCATTTGTACAACAAGGGTTATTGCAGGGATTGGTGTTCCTCAAATTACAGCTATCTATGATTGTGCGCAAGCTGCAGCAGAGTTTGGAGTCCCTATTATCGCAGATGGCGGAATCAAGTACTCCGGTGATGTTGTCAAAGCGATCGCGGCTGGGGCTAGTGCGGTAATGATCGGTAGTCTTTTTGCTGGAACGGATGAGAGTCCTGGTGAATCAGAAATTTTCCAAGGGCGTAAATTTAAGGTGTATCGGGGTATGGGCTCTTTAGGGGCGATGAAGGAAGGCAGCAAGGACCGTTATTTCCAAGAGAACGAGAGCAAGCTTGTTCCTGAGGGTATCGAGGGTCGTGTAGCGTATAAAGGGCCTATGGCGGATACCGTGTATCAACTAGTAGGCGGTCTTCGTTCAGGTATGGGGTACTGTGGTGCTCGCAATATTCAAGAACTTATTCATGATACCCAGTTTATTCGAATTACGGGTGCAGGTTTAAAAGAAAGTCATCCGCATGATATTCAAATTACCAAAGAAGCACCTAATTACTCGTTGTAGATGAGAGACTTTTAGCTCCGCTAAAAGATCCCTATATATTGTCATAATATGGATGAATTTGGAGGCGTGGGAAATGAACCTACGTCTTCTTTTTTTTGTCTAATGGGGTGTGGTACAATATAACGTGTTATTACATCACTAGGGAGAGTGAAATTGTGAGATTTTTAAGTTTTACTAAGAAAAAGGTTGCTTTGGTGTTAGGTGTTAGTTTAATTGCTCAATCCTTACTTTTACATATACAACCAACATATGCCGCGGATACCAAAGCACCAGCAGCCACGACTGCACCAGTAGCCCCAGCGGCCTCAACAGCCCCAACGCCAGCACTCAATGAACCTAAACCGGCAGCTAAATCTGCGATTATTATGGAAGCAAGCACAGGAGCTGTGCTCTATGAATTAAATGCGGATGAAGCTTTCCCGCCAGCCAGTATGGCGAAAATGATGACCGAGTATCTGGCGATGGAGAGTATTAAAGAAGGTAAATTCAAATGGGATTCGCAAGTGACAGCAAGCAAAAATGCTGCGGACGTGATTGGTTCTGGACAACTGATCGCTGAAAATGAAACACTGACTTTCAAAGATATGTTTAATGCGATGTCCATCTACTCCGCGAATGACGCCTCCGTTGCTTTTGCTGAATTAATCGGCGGTACGGAAGAAAATTTTGCAAAAATGATGAATGAAAAAGCGAAGCAACTTGGGATGTCAGACAAAGCTCACTTTATTAGTGCAACTGGACTTTCACGTGCTGATCTCAAAAATCCGCCTGCATCTATTGAGGGTGAGACCAAAATGACTGCGCGAGATGCCGGCATTCTTGCCTACAACATCCTAAAAGATCATAAAGAAATTCTTGAATTTACGAAAATTCCGTCATTAAAGCTAAGAGCTACGGATAAAACGCCAATGATCAATTGGAACTGGATGTTAGAAGGAAATCAGAGCAATGTCAATTTAAAAAAGTATGCGTATCAAGGACTAGACGGTTTGAAAACAGGTTCTACGGATGATGCAGGATACTGTTTTACAGGGACTGCTGAACGAAACGGAATGCGTCTTATCACTGTAGTCATGGGCACCAAAACAGAACCGGAGCGTTTCAACGAAACGAGAAAGCTGCTCGATTACGGATTCAATAATTTCGAAATTAAACCGTTCCTGAATGCGAAGCAAGAAATAGATTCTTTGAAAATCGTAAACATTAAGAAAGGCGTTCAAACTCAAGTGCCTCTCGTAACCAAAACGGGTATGACGTTCGTGACAAGAAAAGGTGCAAAGGATACAGACTTTAAACTTACGGCAGAGCCGCTTGAAGAGAGCAAGCTCGTAGCACCTATTGCGAAGGGCGACACGCTAGGCAAAGTGAAGGTAAGCTACAATGGACAAGAAAAAACGGTTGATCTAATCGCCAATGATGATGTACAAAAAGGCAGCTGGATTCGTCTCTTGTTCCGCTCCTTCAAAAACTTCTTCAGCGATATGTTTAAAGGGATTAAAGGCGGCTCCTAGACCAGAAAATGGGTTGTATATTAACCCTCCTTCATGTAAAATAATTGTTTAGAAGATTTACTATCGAATCGTGTAGGAAACTGCATGAAATTGGCATACAAGCTATAGGAGGAAATAAAGAATGGAAACAGGAACTTCCCGCGTTAAAACTGGTATGGCCGAAATGCAAAAAGGCGGCGTCATCATGGACGTTATGAACGCTGAGCAAGCTAAAATTGCAGAAGCAGCTGGCGCATCCGCTATTATGGCGCTTGAGCGCGTACCCGCTGACATTCGTGCGGCTGGCGGCGTATCCCGTATGGCGGACCCTTCAATTGTTGAAGATGTGATGAAAGTCGTATCCATTCCAGTCATGGCGAAAGCAAGAATTGGACACTTCGTTGAAGCGAAAGTTCTTGAATCCCTAGGCGTTGACTATATCGATGAGAGTGAAGTACTTACACCTGCGGATGAGGTATTCCACATCAACAAACGTGATTTCACGGTTCCTTTTGTATGTGGTTGCCGCGATCTTGGTGAAGCTTTGCGTCGTATCGGTGAAGGTGCTTCCATGCTTCGTACCAAAGGTGAGCCAGGAACTGGTAACATCGTTGAAGCTGTGCGTCACATGCGTACAATTCAAGGTCAAATTCGCAAAATCCAAGGAATGTCCAAGGATGAATTGATGTTTGAAGCGAAAACACTAGGCGCTCCTTATGAGTTGCTTCTACAAGTTCACGAAACAGGTAAATTGCCTGTTGTTAACTTCGCAGCTGGCGGTGTTTCCACACCTGCAGACGCAGCGCTAATGATGCACCTTGGTTCTGACGGTGTATTTGTTGGGTCAGGTATTTTCAAATCAGACAATCCTGAGAAATTCGCGAAAGCAATTGTTGAAGCCGTAACTCACTACACAGACTATAAATTGATTGCAGAAATCTCCAAAAACCTAGGTGCCCCTATGAAGGGAATCGAAATTTCCAAGCTGCAAGCTTCCGAGCGTATGCAGGAGCGCGGCTGGTAATGACGAAGATCGGAGTTCTCGCGCTGCAAGGCGCGGTAGCAGAACATATTCGTGGGATTGAGAAAGCTGGCGCCGAAGGCGTCGTTGTCAAACGAACTGAGCAGCTAGCTGATCTTGATGGGATTATTTTACCTGGCGGAGAGAGTACGACAATAGGCAAGTTAATGCGCACCTATGGTTTCATTGATGCGCTTCAGGAATTTTCCGCCGCGGGCAAGCCGATTTTCGGCACCTGCGCGGGGTTGATTGTCATCGCGAAAGAGATCACCGGACAGCCGGAAGCTCACCTTGAGCTGATGGATATTACGGTGGCTCGCAACGCGTTCGGTCGTCAGCGCGAAAGCTTTGAGACGGACTTGCCGATTAAAGGCATCGACGAGAACGTTCGCGCGGTCTTTATTCGGGCCCCACTCATCGAGAAGGTGGGACCGGGGGTAGATGTACTGGCTACGTATGACGGTCAGATCGTTGCAGCGCAGCAAGGGCACCTTCTTGCCGCGTCGTTCCACCCAGAGCTGACAGACGACTTCCGTCTGCACAGCTATTTCTTAGACATGGTAAAGCAAAGACAAGCATAATTGATGGTACAAGCACCTTGATATCACCGGATTATCGCCGGTAAAGGTGCTTGCTTCCATATTCCAACCATTTTGCGCTAACGGAGGAATCTCCTTGTTTGATGTAAAGTTACTTCGAAGTGATTTGGCAGCTGTGCAAGCTGCAATGCAAAACCGCGGTAAACAAATTGAAGAGTTGAACGGCTTCACGGAATTAGATTTGAAGCGCAGAGAGCTCTTACAAGAAACCGAGCAGCTCAAAAACCGCCGAAATACGGTATCCCAAGAGGTTGCTGGGCGCAAAAGATCCGGCGAGAATGCGGATGAGCTGATCCAAGAAATGAAAGTCGTCGGAGACCGCATTAAAGAGCTCGATGACGAGATTCGCTTACTGGACGAGTCCTTACAGCAGATCTTACTTTCCATCCCGAATATGCCCCATGCAAGCGTTCCTGTGGGCCGCACAGAAGAAGAGAATGTGGAACTGCGCCGGGTAGGCGAGATTCCACAGTTCGACTACGAAGTGAAGCCGCACTGGGAAGTAGCGCAAGAGCTGGGCATTCTGGATTTCGAAGCTGCGGCGAAGGTAACGGGTTCGCGTTTCGTATTCTACAAAGGGCTTGGCGCAAGGCTGGAGCGTGCATTGATTAACTTCATGATGGACCTGCACAGTGATGAGCATGGTTATGAAGAGATGCTGCCTCCTTATATCGTTAACCGTGAAAGTTTGACGGGAACAGGACAGCTTCCGAAGTTTGAGGAAGATGTATTTAAAATTGAGAATTCGGATTATTTCCTGATTCCGACAGCGGAAGTACCAGTTACGAATTATCACCGGGAAGATATTCTCACGAACGAGCAGCTTCCTGTTAATTTCGTTGCGTTCAGTGCATGTTTCCGTTCAGAAGCTGGATCTGCAGGTAGAGATACACGCGGCTTAATCAGACAGCACCAATTCAACAAAATTGAGCTTGTTAAGCTCGTTAAGCCCGAAGACTCCTATGACGAGCTAGAGAAGCTTACAGGGCATGCTGAACGCGTTCTACAGCTTCTGAAGCTGCCTTACCGTGTGCTATCACTCTGCACAGGGGATATTGGCTTCACGTCGGCGAAGACGTATGACCTGGAAGTATGGCTGCCTAACAGCGGCGCATACCGTGAGATTTCAAGCTGCAGCAACTTCGAAGACTTCCAAGCTCGCAGAGCGAATATTCGCTTCCGCAGAGATGCGAAGGCGAAGCCGGAATTTGTACATACGCTGAATGGTTCAGGTCTTGCGCTTGGTCGTACAGTGGCTGCGATTCTCGAAAATTATCAGCAAGCTGACGGTTCGATTCAGGTTCCCGAGGTTCTCATTCCTTACATGAACAATGTCAAAGTAATCACAAAAAAATAGCACTTGCTTCTCCTATAGTATCTGTGATACAATGCTTTTTGTCACTGCACAAGGTTGTCTCCCCACTAGGAGACACCTATCGTGGAGAGGTGGTCGAGTGGTTTAAGGCAGCGGTCTTGAAAACCGCCGAGGTGCAAGCCTCCGTGGGTTCGAATCCCACCCTCTCCGTAACCATGGTAATACCCCAACTAAGAAGTCATGCGATTCATATCGAATCGTGTGGCTTTTTTTGTTGTTTTTTTACATGGATAAAAGACAGGTGGCCTCCGCATTTTATACATGTGGAGGTGTTACCTATGAGCAAAGCTGACAAGCTAACGATTAATCAAGCTGAATTGGTAAATGAGTGGATGACGGTACTCCCGACAACGCTGCAGCCAACCGATCAGGCGCGTGTATGGGCTGATGAGGCCGATCCTCAGGCACTGAGGGTTCATATTATGGCGGCGGGACATACGGGCTATACAATCGATTTTAAAGTTACCTACGTGGACGACAGAGAGGTAAAGGTTGAACTTACTGATGTGCAGCAGGGCACTACACATATCGATGAGACAAGCGGTATTGTACAGACTCTGGTGGATGATTACATTCGACATATCCATGAATGCGCACAAGCCTTGCAGAGAGTAACACACGCCTAAAGGGCGAAGGAGGAGTTCACTAATGACCAAACAAAGAGCGGTTGATAAAAATTTGCAGAATGTAGCCAAAGATTTTGAATCTAGCCCTGTTAACAGCCATCAAGCTCAGCAAGTGCAGCAGCAGGTCAATGATCATAGACATCAAGATGCATTAAACCACGACAAGAATAGGGGGAACCACTAAATGTCCAAACAGAAATCTTATTCCGCAGGGGATAGTCTGGTGGAAAACGGCGATGTTAAAAATAGTGATCGCAATAACAGTCCAAAGCCTTTATCAGGCTCCAAGAAAGTGAAGAATCGGAATCACTCTAGTGGTACTCATGGGGAAGGCCAAGGACACGGGCATTAAATATTCGTTTAGAAAAAAGTCTTTACAAAATGTTTAAAAACCGAAGAGCCGGACATACTATATCTTGTCGGTGAGCAGAGAGGTGTGGTTCCGTTGGAGCGTTTAGCGAAAGGGAAACAACCGTTGCATAGAGGACTTTTCTACCTGTTATAATCAGGCTGGAGGGGATGTGCCAAAGACACTTACCGTGTTTTATAAGCAGATTTTCCTAAGGTTTACGTGTAACACGTTTTAAAGAAACCATCAACACCGACAAAAAAGAACCCTTAGGGGTTCTTTTTTTCGTCGATTTCTAGATATTGATGAGGCATTGGCGGATTCGATTGATGCGTTGATGAATGAGCTTCATCAGTAAACGTCGAAAACGTTGAAACGTGGTGTTTACGGTTCATTAATAAACGTACACCGCCACCGATCAGCAGCAGGGCTACTATAAGGGTTTGGCTAAAATTCGTAATTAAATACATGTAATTCCCTACACTAGGTAGAATTTGATACATAAATTGAACAACAACGTCTTTTAAGACATAGTAGCTGCCAAGAAAGATCAAAACCATGCCAATGGGTCGTGAATAAGCCGTCCAATTTTCGATGATCGGCTTGTCAATCAGGGTACCATTTTCGTATTTTGTAATACTCTGCAAAGCATCAAAAAAGCTAAAAAACCAGAGAATCGGGATCAAAAATAAAAACAGAGACAATCGGAGTACATCCAATATATAAATAGAAAAAAGGAAGATCGCCATGAGCTGGACGCCGCGTTTCGTCATAGAGAGGTACAAATGAGCTGCACCTGGAAAAATGGCGATAATCGTTGCCAATGTCCGGTTTTTGCGTCCGTACTCATCCCTAAGATGGAAGTCTTCAAAAATACTGTGATCTATGAGCTCTAACCCCGCTTGTTTATTCCCCTGTTGTTTCAGAGCATCAAACATCGTATAGAACCATATAACTGGCAAAGCCAACAGAAAGGCGACGAAGCCTTCATTATGCGTCATGATGGTGACGAAAAATACTAATATCGCAACGCCAAAGAAGGAGACCATCGCGGTAAGTCCTCTATGCATCAACCCAAGCTGATAATGTCCCAGTCCAGGGATGAAGGAGAGCAGCATAATTTTCGTTTTTTCCTGTTGACCAGCCATTTGAGTGGAATAAGGATTGGCGTCCCAGGAAGCCTGATCTTGCTGTTCAGACCCATAAGAGCCAGGCAAGCGGTAAGGCTGTGAGCGAAGCAGGAAGATAACCATATCCAGCATATTCACACCCCATATCAAAGCGGCCATCAGGGCAAGAACAATTAGGAAATCACTCGGAGCGTGAAAACCAGTGACTCCCATGAAAATGAGGAATAGCGATCCAAAGAACCCACAACCGTATAGAAACCCACGGAATAAACGGTTCATATATAGATGACCTGCTCCTGGTAGGAAGGACAGCAGGAAGGCGACTAGGCTGCTTTTGTTCGGCATTTATGGTGTAACCTCCTTGTGTTTATTTATTTTGTAACGTGTCTAACCACGTCAGTGTTTTATTTAACAATTGGTCCGATATCGGTTTATCTGGTTGTAGGGAGGAAGAGGTATTTATAGAGTTAGCAGGTTTAAAAGAACCTACAGCGCCCAATTCTTGCGAAATTCCGTGAAAGAAGCCGGTAGCCACCAGGATAAGTGTAGCCGCTGCCGCAATACCATAATGCAGCATGGTTGAGTGGTACCAAAAGCGCTTAGTTCCAGTCGTACGTGCAATGATGGCATCCACATACTCTTGCGTATCCTTTTCCAAGATCGGAAGGTTAGTTTCCATTTGTTCCAAACATGTCATATATATCGTCAGGCATTCATCACACTGATACAGATGAAGCTCCATCTCACTTATTTTATCGGGTGACAGACGCTCTTCCACATATAACTTCCAAGCTTGTTCATTATAATGGTTCACAAGAATTCCTCCTCCTTCCAATTGTTGCGCAGCCACTGCTTGGCTCTATATAGCTTGGATTCTACTGTTTTGACCGTTACCCCATGGGCATTGGCAATATCTTGATATGACTGATGATGAATATAGTAGGCCGTTAATACTTCATGATAGTTGGCAGGGATTTGATGAAGCTTCTTACGCACGAGCTCAGTCGTCTCATTCAACATCACTTCATGTTCCACACCATGTTCAGTGTAAGGATAAGTGTCAGAGGATTGGACGGGTTCTTCCATTTCAGCCGTCACTTCTTCCTTACGCCTGCTGGCCGATCGCTTGAAATCGATAGCCCGGTTCACCGCGATGCGAGTCATCCAGGTTTTCAGACCCTTCATTTGATACTGAGGGAGGGAGAAATAGATCCGGGTCCAAACATCTTGTGATAAATCTTCGGCATCCTTAGCATGGCGTACAATGGCAAAGATCGTTTGGTACAAATACTGACGATATGTTGTTACAAGCTCACGGAATGCGGCCTCATCGCCATTCAATATGCGCTTTACGAGTGCTTGTTCCTGAATATGCTTCTCCTCCTCTCCGCATGAATAGACGAAGGCCACCACCGATACCCCTGCACGATTTCAAAAAGAAAAAGAACGAATCTTCAAGATCCGTTCCCTATTTTAAAGTGCCGCAGTAGAACTGCTAGGTTTGGCTTGATGCTTAGAAGGCGTACTTCGTACGAACCAATGAGACAGAAGTGCGCTCAAAATGCCAAGTACACCCAACACAATAAATCCCTGATTCAGAGAGAACCAATCGCCGATAATACCCATAAGAACGGGGCCAATGAACATGCCCAGTCCATAAATGGCTTGGAAAAACCCCATTGCCGTCGCCCGCTTATCCGCAGGCATATGCTTGATACTCATCCCCATGAGCAAGGTAAATGAAAGTCCGCGACCAAAGCCGGCAAAAGCCTGAGTAATCATCAGCACCCAAAGGTGATGTGTAAAAGGAATCGTAAATGTGAATATCCCCATAAGAATAAAGCCCCCTACAACCATACGCTTCTCCCCGTACCGAACGGCCCAACGCCGCCCGCCAAATAAGGAAGCTAGCGCTACCGGTACGTTGGCAAATAAGGAAAGCATCGATAAGGAGAATTTATCAGCTCCAAGCTGGGTTGCATAAACAGGTGTAAATCCGAAAACAGTTGCGAATATGAGAACTTGCGACAAGATGGCGAGTAAGGATACGAACAGCAGCGTACGGTCAGTCGCAACGTCACCAATACCGCGCATCGTAATTTTAGGCGCATCGAGCTCGACTTTTTCTATAAGGAAAAGGGATCCAATCATCCCCATCAAGCCTAGCACAGCTCCCAAAATGAAGACGGCCTCCCAGCCGAAGGAATCTGCCGCCCATCCTGCCCCAAGAATACCTAGAACCTGCCCAAGTGAGTTGAAGAAGGAGATCGTACCGATCGCTTTTGTTGAATCTTCATGCTTATAGTAACTCGTAAATAATACGGTAAAATCAACCCAGGTTGCTGCGGCTGCGCCTGCCAGTGCTCGGAGAATAAGGATCCATGTGAAATCATGCGTGATCCATAGTCCTAACCCTGTTAGAGCCGTGAACAGCAGGCCAAAGGTAATAAATAACTTCCTCTTATGAAATCGGTCTGACATGATACCTACGGGAATTCGCAACAGCATTTGGGAGATCCCGTACATACCGACAATCCATCCGGCCAACTGGTGGTTCCCGCCCAGGAATTCTACGTAAGGAGCCATAATGGGAACGCTCGTATACATTGACATCCAGAACAGCAAGGTGACTATACAGAAGAGCGGAATGCGATAGGAGGATGAAGCTTTGATGCTCGTCATCGAAGAGGGAGCTCCTTTCGGATTAGGTTCTGGATTGAAATGAGGACTAAGAAATCTATCGTTTTATTATAGAACATCGATTGCGGCTAGGCTATGATTGGATGTTTGTTAGCGTTTGAATATCTAAGGTAGGGATTCCTTACCAAACGTCGAAATGACTTATCAAGCCTGAGATTACGTTATATTTTGAAAAGAGGACTTAATATTATGAGAAAAAAGAAAATAATTGTAACCATGATTTTGTTTCTTTGCTTTACAGGAGTAGTCAGTGCGTCAAGTATTCACGGTGAGTATAATGGTGATCCAATCGTTAACGTTTTGTTCGGAGCGAAAGAGCTTCAAGTAGAAGATGTGCCAGCTACTATACGTGACGGTCGTACCCTAGTCCCACTTTATTTATTGAAACAAACCGGTGCCTCTGTTGCGTGGGATTCTGAGAAATATAACGTTGACCTTGCTATCCCTAATCCAATGAAAGATTTCGCCTCAAATATTCATTCATTTAACGAGAAAGCCAAAGAGCATAGTGCTAAGAATGTTCAACTTATTTCCAATGAATATGGTCTATATATGAAAATAGATCTAATCGTATCTAATGATTCAAACAAAGATAACGATAATATCATCTTTCTATCTAGCCTGGTTGCCAATTCACCCGCGGATATGCTAATTGTCAGTAAATTGCTTAATAATAAAGTAATGGGTTTCATTGCAATAAACCGAACGGATGCAGAGGAATTTCTGAAGAACAAAACACCAGAGTTCGATTATATAAAAAAGTGGAGATACCAGCAGGTAAATGAGACGACAGACATGTCGACTCCGAATATTCCACCAGTGGTCCCTACACAAGCTCCAGCTTCTACAGCGCCGGTTTCAGGACCTATTTGTCGAGAAATTATGACCAATTACGCAAAACAGATGCAGGATGCAGCAGAGTCATATAACGGAAACGGGAGTTCAGATCCCAAAGCGTTTGAGCAATATATCAACAAATTTAAAGAAAGTATGAATGTAGCTTTAAAAATTAATCATTGTCCGGAACAATAATCAAAACGCCAGGTTAGCGGTTATTAACCGATACCTGGCGTTATCATTGTGAAAGGTTACGCGCCCGATACGATTCGAACGTACGACCTACAGTTTAGGAAACTGTTGCTCTATCCTGCTGAGCTACGGGCGCTTAGCAAGAATTATGATAGCACGAAGGCTTTCGTGGTGCAACCTTTTGGGTGGTCGAAGTTCTTCGCGACAAGAGAGGTACATTTTAGTACAGAATAGGATAGGGACATATCAGATCAAAGGAAGAGGATGCCGATATGAAAGTTTACATTGTTTTTCTGCGTGGTATTAACGTAGGAGGAAAGAACAAAATCAAGATGGCGGATTTGAAGAAGACGCTGGAAGCGGCGGGACTTGCTAAGGTGCAAACGTATTTGCAAAGCGGCAATGTCTTGTTCATGTCCGAGGAGGAGGCGGTGGAACCGCTGCGCCAGCGTATCGAGCAGGAAATCAGCAAAGCCGTTGGTGTATCGCCTAAGGTAATTTTGCGCACAGTTGAGGAGTTAGAGCTGATCCTAGGGAGTTGTCCATACGATGCAGATGCTCTGTTAGAAGGTGAAAGCATCCAAATTTCTGTTCTAACGGAAATGCCCCCGCAACAAACCGCTGATATCCTATCCAATGGAAAAAGCGACAAGGATGAATTTCAGATTCACGGGGGAGAGATTTATTTTCTATTTCGTCAAAGTGTTCTGGATTCAAAACTTGCGAGCAATATCCAGAAGCTTGGGGATACGGCGACTACACGCAATTGGAATACGATGAATAAACTGGCTGAGTTGGCAGCGGCGATGCTGATTTAGATGCAGGAATTTTTAAGCTTTGCCGCGTAATTTACGGAAAAATTGGGTCAGCATCGTCGAACACTCTTCTTGCAAGACGCCGCTAATGACATCGACACGGTGATTGAACCGGTCCTCTTGCAGCAAATTCATAAGCGTTCCGGCACAGCCGGCCTTCGGATCAATGGTGCCGTAGATGACCTGCGGAATCCGCGATTGCACAATCGCGCCCGCACACATCGGGCAAGGCTCAAGGGTGACGTAGAGCTGGCAGTCCAAAAGCCGCCAGGCCCCAAGATGTTCGCTCGCTTGTTTGATGGCGATCATCTCAGCATGAGCGAGAGGATCGAGGGTTGTTTCACGCAAATTGTAGCCGCGGCCAATGATTTGACCTTGATGGACAACGACTGCACCAATCGGTACTTCTCGGATGGCTTCGGCTTTGAGAGCCTCTTGAATCGCTTCTTTCATCCAGGGGATATGTTCATCCACAGGGGGACACCTCGCTATTATATTTTTATCCACATGTGCATAACAATCGAACATTCATTCCGTTGTTAACAACCTGTGGATAGCTTTGTGGATAACTGAAAAAGCTGTGGATATTTAATCTTTCTACATTACATACAACAAATAGAATAGCTATGCAAGGAATTTTATTGATAATAGCAACTGGGCTAGGTATAATGATAGATATTAGTAGGTCTTTTAGACCATATAGAACGTGATAGGTAGAAATAAGATAGCAAGGTTCGAAAATGGCAAACTTGTTGAAAAGCAAGGACGCAAAGCTGAGGGTCTACGGTTCCAATGGAACTACGGCAGCCTGGTTACCGAAAATCGATGCTTTATTGATTAAGGTAATAGGCTGCTCCTACATTAGGGGCAGTTTCTTTTTATATAGGGAATAACTTGGGTAAAGGGAGAGGTGTTACTTATAATGGCCAACGGATATAACGTCATGAAATATTACGGAAGCAAGGAGGGATATGACGCTGACGTACTAATCGATAGTAAGGCAATGTTGGGAAAAGACGATTTCGTAGCCACTGGCGTGCTAACTTATGCACTCGGAGACATTATTGAGGTTGAATTGCCGGAATACGATGTCTTTCAACTTGGCGATAAAGCGAAAATGACGGTATATACCAAATCCGGCTTGTTTGTGATGAATACAACCGTTGTTGCCAAAGAATTCGGCTCCGTCATCGTCATTAATCCACCTGAAAATCGGAAAAAATTCGCAGAAAAACGGGAATTCCCACGTGTGGATGTGACCCATACAGGTCGCTTATTCGGGCTTCAGGATATGAATAAAAGGAATAAACATCAATTTGAGAACCCGCTTGGCATTTCAATCAAAAATATATCCATCAACGGCTTAGGTTTTACCATAAATGATAATGCTATGATTGATAAAATCGTTCAAAAGCATTCACAACTTGAAGTCGAGCTGGATTTGGGTTTTACGATACCCTGTTCGATGGAAATTGTAAGAAAAGAAAAGGTTGAAAATGGTTTCTATTATGGGGCTAGCTATATCGACATTCCAACTGAAAAAACCAATGCTTTAAGGGGTTTCATCCTTACGAATCAGATCGAAACTTACTTCGTACAGAAGCGGGAAGCGCAATTTAAAAAAGCGACAGAAAAAAAGTCTGCGGCGAATCAATAGCCTTCAGGCTTTTTTTTGCGTTCCAAGTGCTATATAATAAGAAGGATGATTTTCGAAAATTAAGGAGTTGTAACTACAATGGCTTTGAAAGCAGGTATCGTCGGTCTACCGAACGTAGGAAAATCGACATTGTTTAATGCAATTACACAGGCGGGGGCAGAATCTGCGAATTATCCGTTTTGTACGATCGATCCGAATGTTGGGGTAGTTGAAGTACCAGACGAGAGATTGCAGAAGCTGGTAGAGATTGTTGTGCCTAAGAGCATTGTCCCGACAGCCTTTGAGTTCGTTGATATTGCGGGTTTGGTAAAAGGCGCGAGCAAAGGCGAAGGGCTTGGAAATAAATTTTTGGCACACATTCGTGAAGTGGATGCCATTGTGCATGTTGTTCGTTGTTTTGAAGATGATAATATTACCCACGTTTCCGGTAAAGTGGATCCGATCGGCGATATCGAAACGATTAATCTTGAATTAATTTTGGCCGATATTGAGTCGGTAGAAAAGAAGATCGAACGTTCGCGCAAAAACCTCAAGGGCGGCGACAAGAAGGTTTTGGCTGAAGTGGAGTGTTTGGAGCGTATTAAAGAAGCGCTTTATGCAGATAAACCGGCACGCAGCCTGGATCTCAGCGATGATGAGAAGCTTCTCGTGCGCGACCTTCATTTATTGACCATGAAACCGGTGCTTTATGCGGCAAATGTGAGTGAAGATGAAGTAGCAACAGCAGATGAAAATCCTTTTGTGAAAATTGTGAAGGAGTTTGCTGAGGGCGAAAACAACGAAGTGGTGTCGATCAGTGCGAAGGTTGAATCCGAAATCGCCGAGCTGGAAGACGAAGAAAAAGCGATGTTCCTCGAAGAGTTGGGACTTCAAGAGTCCGGCTTGAATAGATTGATTAAAGCAGCTTATAGAAAACTTGGCTTGTACACGTATTTCACAGCTGGGGTGCAAGAAGTAAGAGCATGGACAATTCGCAAGGGAACGAAAGCTCCTCAAGCGGCTGGTGTTATTCATACCGATTTCGAACGTGGATTTATCCGTGCTGAAGTCGTCTCTTATAATGATTTAGCAGCTGCAGGGTCGATGAATGGTGCGAAAGAAAAAGGCCAAGTGCGTCTCGAAGGTAAAGAGTATGTGGTAAATGACGGGGACGTCATGCATTTCAGATTTAATGTGTAATTCATCAAAAAAGTAAAGAAAGGAGTGATCCTATATGTTGGATCGACTTCAGTCCATTGTGGACCGCTATGAAAAATTAAGTGAACTGTTGTGTGACCCGGATGTAACGAGTGATACGAAGAAGCTTAGAGAATACTCGAAAGAGCAATCTGATCTTCAAGAAGCTTATGATGCTTATAACGAATATAAAAGTGTGAGCGAACAGCTGGCCGATGCCAAAGTGATGCAGAACGAAAAGCTGGACGACGAAATGCGTGAAATGGTCAAAATGGAGATTGAAGAGCTTAGCGAGCAATCCGCCAAGTTGGAAGAACAACTTAGAATGCTCATGATGCCTAAAGACCCTAATGATGATAAGAACGTAATCGTCGAAATTCGCGGTGCGGCAGGCGGAGATGAGGCTGCTTTGTTCGCGGGCGATTTGTATCGGATGTATACGCGCTATGCGGACGCGCAAGGATGGAGAACGGAGATTCTCGATGCTTCTGTGAACGATTTGGGCGGGTTTAAAGAGATCATTTTCATGATTACGGGTAAAGGCGCTTATAGTAAGTTGAAGTATGAGAGTGGGGCGCACCGTGTACAACGAATTCCGGTAACGGAATCAGGCGGACGTATCCATACCTCAACGTCGACGGTAGTGGTAATGCCGGAAGCGGAAGATGTAGAGATTGTCATTCATGATGCGGATATTCGCGTAGATACGTTCTGTTCCAGTGGAGCGGGCGGTCAGTCGGTTAATACGACGAAATCCGCTGTGCGTGTAACGCACGTGCCTACAGGGATCGTAGCGACTTGTCAGGATGGCAAATCACAGAACTCTAACAAGGAGCAAGCGCTTCGAGTACTACGTGCACGGATTTCGGATAAAATGCGTGAGGAAGAGGAAGCGAAGTATGCAGGCGAGCGTAAAAGCAAGGTGGGTACAGGTGACCGTTCCGAGCGGATTCGTACGTATAACTTCCCGCAAAGTCGGATTACCGATCACCGTATTGGCTTGACTTTGCATCGCTTAGAAACTGTGCTAAATGGTGACATGGCAGAGATCGTTTCGGCGCTCACGATTGCAGCGCAGTCCGATGCTTTGGATAATGCAGAGCAGGCAATGTGATGCCAATTGCTGCTAAGAGTATAAGAGAAGCCTTTGTTGAGGCTTCTTCTTTTTTAGGGAAGCTCGGTGTGTCCGAGGCTGCTTCCTGTGCGGAACTGCTGCTGCAGCACTTGCTCAACTGCAGTCGGACGGAACTGCTGTTCCGTTTCTCGGAACAGTTTCCTGTGGAGCTGGTGGAGACGTGGCGCCAGCTAGTGGAGCGGAAGGCCGCGGGTGAGCCGGTGCAGTATATTACCGGCGAGCAGGATTTCTTCGGCCTTCCTTTTGCGGTTAGCCCGGCCGTGCTGATTCCTCGGCCGGAGACGGAACTGCTCGTGGAAGCTTTGCTCCACGAGGGCTCGCGTCTGTTCCCGCAAGGCGCTCCGCTGCTTGCGGATGTGGGCACCGGGAGCGGAGCGATCCCGGTGACGGTGGCGCACGCGCGCCCAGCGTGGCGCGTGATAGCCAGCGACATCTCCGCGGCAGCGCTGGAGATGGCTCGAGTGAATGCGCAGCGCCACGGCGTGGCTGCGCGGGTGGAGTGGCTCGAGGGGGACCTTCTCGAGCCCTTTATTGCGCGCCGGATCGCGCCGGATATACTGGTGTCTAACCCACCGTATATCCCTGATGGCGACCTGCCGGCGCTGATGCCGGAGGTGCGGCTGTTTGAGCCGCACACAGCTTTGTTCGGCGGTGTCGAGGGACTCGACCTGTACCACCGGATGATCTCGCAGCTGCCGCAGCTGCCGCGAATCCCGACCGTGGTCGGGTTCGAGGTGGGCATACGGCAGGCGGAGGCTGTGGCGGGGATGCTGCGCGCCGCCGCGGACTGGGACGAGATCCGATTCGTGCCGGATCTCCAGGGTATTGATCGCCACGTGATCGCGATCCGTTCGCGAGACTAGAGGGAGTTCGTAGCGTTGGGAAAGAACGCGATATATTTGACGGTACTGAGGTGTTGGGGTCTGATAAGAGTGTTTTCCATCGCTAATGCTGCTTATAAGAGCAGAAGAGTCACTTTAACGATGTTTATCACTCTTACAGACAAGCTACCAGGTTGTTTCAGAGGTAATAGGGGTCTGATAAGAGTGTTTTCCATCGCTAAAGCTGCTTTTATGAGCAGTAGAGTCACTTTAGCGATGTTTTTCACTCATACATCCAAGCTACCGTGGTTGTTTCGGAGGTATTGAGTCACCAGACTATTTCCGAGGTAATCGGTTCTAGTAAGAGCATTTTCACCGCTAAACCCATCCTCTTTAGCCTGAACGCCACCTCTTCCGACACCCAACAATCTCACCCCACCCAACTCTATCATTTTTCAGAAATTTAAATAGATTACTAGGTTTAGCTCCTCCTCTTATTGCCCATACTGGCTAGTAGAAGCGAAGGGAAAGGGGCTTTTCCTCATGGTGAAGAGATCTAATCGTCATTCTTATAAATCTTTATTATTAGTAGCTTTTGCACTTATTGTTATGATAACTTGTTGGGAATCGAATCGTACGAATGCGGCGGTTATTTCGCCTACGATACCGGAAGAATCTATTCGCTTACGTATTCTAGCAAACTCCGATTCGCCGCAGGATCAAGCGTTGAAACGCGAGATTCGTGATGCTATTATTGCTCGTATGCAGGAGTGGGTCGTTGGACCGCAAACGCTCGATGACGCTAGAGCTGTGGTTAGAGCCCATTTGTCCGAATTTGATGTTCTTGTGGGACAAATGATTGAAGCACGTGGCTATAGCTATTCACATACAGTTGAGCTCGGTAAAGTCCCTTTTCCAACAAAAATGTACGGAAATGAAGTATACCCAGCGGGAGAATATGAAGCGCTGCGTGTGACGATTGGAACGGGGGAAGGTCAGAACTGGTGGTGTGTGTTGTTTCCGCCATTATGTTTCGTGGATTCCGTATCCGGAGAAGCGGTAGCAGCGGCTGCTGTTGTAGCGAAAACGGAGGGTGATGGGAAGGTGCAATCCTCTCCTACACCTGCAACGAAAGACAGCAAAGCTGCTTCAACAGTTAAACCCGATAAGTCTAAACCTGTCGTTAAAGACAGTAAAGCTGCACAATTGGTAGAAAAAACGGATTCTGTTGATGCTAAGCAGCCGCAAGTTAAGTTTTTTATCTGGGAAATGGTGAAAAAGATCGTATCGTGGTTCAGCTAAGAAAGGCCACTCATTCCCATTTAGGATCAGAATTTCATGTGAAGTTAGGATGATAGATAATCGTGACAAAATACTGGAAAGTGGATCAGGGGATAGGGACCGAGATAAGTGGGGCTTTGGCTGAAGCTGCCTGGCTTCTCCGAAATGGTGAAACAGTCGCCTTTCCAACAGAGACGGTGTATGGACTTGGAGCAGATGCTACGAATACGGCAGCGGTTGAAGGGATTTTCTCAGCGAAAGGTCGGCCTTCGGATAACCCGCTCATTGTCCACATTGCGGATGTCGAACAGCTTTCAAGTTTAATTATTCCGGATTGTGTTACGGCGGAGCATCGCCAGCTTATGGAGGTTTTCTGGCCTGGTCCTCTTACGATTGTGCTGCCTGTGAAAACAGGTGGCATTTCGCCGTTAGTAACCGCTGGTCTTAAGACTGTCGGTGTGCGTATTCCGGATCATCCCGTGGCTTTGCAGCTTCTTCGTGAAGCGGGGCTTCCCATTGCAGCACCGAGTGCCAATAGTTCAGGCAGACCTAGTCCAACACTCGCCTCTCATGTCAGAGATGATTTAGATGGTCGGATTGGCGGGATCGTAAATGGTGGTGCAACTGGAGTTGGTGTTGAGTCGACGGTGATCGAACTTGTAGGCGGTGAGCTATACATTTTGCGTCCTGGCGGTGTTACGGCGGAGCAGCTGCAATCAGCGCTGCCTGCTACTCGAATTCATGAGCCTGAGCGGGAAGAGGTACAGGATTCCGATACTCCGCGTGCTCCAGGGATGAAGTATACACATTACGCACCAAAAGGATTTATGCATATCGTTCAAGGTGAAGATACTGAAGCGGTTGCTGAATGGATTCAAAACGATATTGATGCTGCCAAAACACGAGGCGAGTCAACGGGTATTCTTACTTTTGAAGAAAGAGCTTCACGTTACCATGCTGACTTGGTTATTGCCTGCGGCTCGTTATCGCAACCGGAAACAATTGCTCATGATCTTTATGCTGCATTAAGGCAATTTGATCAAAAAGGCATTCAATATATTACTGCAGAGGGTTGTCCAGAAACGGGGATTGGCCTTGCGATTATGAATCGACTTCGTAAAGCAGCCGGTCATCGGCTTGTACGTGTTTAGCTAGCATGATTCCCTGTTTGTCCGCATATCTTGAGAGAGAAACGTGGACAAGGGGGATAGCGCTATGCTCGCATCTGGGGTGGAATTTGGGCAGCTGGTAACAATTATTATTATGGCGATTGCTTTGGGCCTAGATGCTTTTTCCTTAGGGATTGGCATAGGGATGAAGGGTATTCGTTTGATTGATATTATGAAAATTAGCATGGTGATTGGACTATTTCACGTTCTCATGCCTTTGATGGGTATGTTTATGGGGCAATATGTTTCATTGCTGCTCGGAAATGTCGCTACAGCGGCTGGGGGATGTTTACTCATTCTGCTGGGTTCGCATATGGTATATAGTTCGATTCGTGGAGAACAAGCGACATCTTTTGATCATAGGTCCGTATGGGGCCTGACGATCTTCTCTCTTAGTGTCAGTATCGATTCATTCTCTGTTGGTGTATCCCTAGGTATGTTTGCTACAGATATTGTGCTGACGGTGCTGATATTTGGTCTGTTTGGGGGCTTGCTTTCCATCGCCGGTTTGTTAGTTGGCAGGCGGGTCAGCGGTTGGGTAGGTGAGTATGGCGAGGCGTTTGGCGGGCTTATTTTGCTCACGTTTGGGATCAAGTTTTTACTATGATACAATAGGGGTAAAGACAATTTTCGTCTTAGCTTATGCTTATGTTAAGGAGGAGGGAATCATGTTGCGAATTCTATTTGTCTGTACAGGAAATACGTGCCGCAGTCCATTAGCAGAAGGTTTGCTGCGTATCAGGGTGCACCAAGAAGGGCTTGCGGCGGAGGTTCGCTCAGCAGGGGTATCCGCGGTGACGGGCGGTCCAATCTCCCGAAATAGTGAATCGCTTTTACAGGAAGCGGGCTTCAAGGAGCCCATTCATTCTTTGGCGATCCAAGAGTCTGAAGTGAATTGGGCTGATCTCATTTTGACGATGACGATGGGTCATAAGCGTACTGTCATACAGCGGTTTCCGGGAGCGATTGAGAAAACTTTTACGCTCAAAGAGTACGTCGAGGATGATGCTCATATTTTACAAGCGATTGAGGAAAGGGAGCAGCTCGTTACGGAGCTTCAGCTCAAACAGGCTCTTTCCCAAGCAGTGTCTATAGAAGAAAGAAGCCGTATTTACAAGCTTGAACATGCAATTCCTGACTTTGATATTTCGGACCCGTTCGGAGGACCCATAGAGATTTACCGACAAACGGCTGAGGAGATCAGCAGGAGTTTAGATAAGTTGGTTCAGAAAATACGTGCACGAAATGAAGACTCCAAATAACTCAGGTTCTAGATATACGAATTGAGGATATATCTTTACACATGGGGTAGAATGCGATAAAATAAAGGTACCAATCAAGACTCAATGTAACTGGCGACGAGTGGGAGTAACCACAGTGGAGCATTGAGCTATACGGCCGGTCGCCTGGGCAAAAGAGCAACGCGCGTTTTCTAGCGTGTCCGCTCTTTTTTTCGTTTTCTGGTGAGCTTTGGGATATAATAGGATGGTCGAATTCGAACAAGCAAAGGAGCGTTCTATTCATGAAAATTGCTTTAGGTGCTGATCATGCAGGCTATCGTTTGAAAGATGTTATCATTCCTTTTATTGAGTCATTAGGTCACCAAGTCATCGATTATGGCTGCAGCTGTGCAGATTCGGTCGATTATCCCGACTACGCGCTTCAAGTTTGCGAGCAAGTAGTTTCAGGTGAAGCTGACAAAGGTATTCTGATTTGCGGAACGGGTATCGGGATGTCGATTGCCGCGAATAAGGTTCCGGGCATCCGCTGTGCACTTGTGCATGATCTTTTTTCAGCAAAAGCGACGCGTGAGCACAATGATACGAACGTGCTTGCCCTAGGTGAACGAGTTATTGGACCAGGTGTTGCAGAGGAAATCGTGAAAATCTGGCTCGAAACCGAGTTTTCCCAAGGTGTTCGTCACCAGAATCGCATTAACAAAGTGCAAAGTATCGAAGACCGTTTCACACTGCACCCATAGGAACGAGGGATCATGATGACAGATTCCATTCTTTCTAATGTTGCCGAGGCTTTGGAAACGAATCTTCGGGAATTGGTCAAAGTCGGCAATCTACGATCAGGTCAAATTCTGATTATCGGAACGAGTACGAGTGAAATTCTCGGGCATCGGATCGGTACATCGGGTACGCTGGATGCGGCTAAGCCGATTTTTGAAACGGCGCAGCGAATAAGCATCGAGTTCGGGCTGCACTTAGCCTTTCAATGCTGCGAGCATTTGAACCGTGCGATCGTAATTGAGGAAGAGCTGCTATCGCATTCACCTCAGCTTGAGCCTGTCTCTGTCATTCCGGTGCCAAGGGCCGGAGGCTCGATGGCCTCCTATGCGTACCGGCATTTCGCGAAGCCGGTCGTTGTAGAGACGATTCAGGCACATGCCGGAATCGATATTGGCAGCACGCTCATCGGGATGCATCTGCGCCCTGTTGCTGTGCCAGCAAGACCGCAAGTAACGTACATTGGCCATGCCTATGTAACGATGGCTTTTACTCGGCCTAAGCTGATTGGCGGTACAAGAGCTGTATACCTACTTGATGAAGCGGAACAACTCTATCAAACAGCCGCACCTGATGCGGATTGCTAGTCATTACCTCAATGAATAAAGACTTAACAAATAAGACTATCCTGTAGGAGGAATTTAATATGACAAACTTTTTGAGCAAACAAGATCCTAAAATTGTAGCAGCCATGAACCTTGAGCTTGCCCGTCAACGTGACAAAATTGAACTTATTGCATCCGAAAACATCGTAAGCCAAGCTGTTCTTGAAGCTATGGGTACGGTGCTAACGAACAAATATGCAGAAGGCTACCCAGGCAAAAGATACTATGGCGGCTGCGAGCACGTAGACATCGTAGAAGATATCGCTCGCGATCGTGCAAAAGAGCTTTTCGGTGCTGAGCACGCGAACGTTCAACCGCATTCCGGTGCACAAGCCAACATGGCTGTTTACCTGGCAGCTCTAAACCCTGGAGATACGGTTCTGGGTATGAACCTGGCACACGGTGGTCACTTAACGCACGGTAGCCCTGTGAATGCATCCGGTATTCTGTACAACTTCGTAGCTTACGGCGTAAGCGAAAAAGATTTCCGCATTGATTACGACGATGTTCGTAAAGCTGCATTCAAACACAAGCCTCGCATGCTCGTAGCTGGCGCAAGTGCTTACCCGCGCACGATCGATTTCGAAGCATTGGCTTCCATCGCTAATGATGTGGGCGCGTTGTTCTTCGTCGATATGGCTCATATCGCGGGTCTTGTTGCTGCTGGTTTGCATCCGAACCCAGTGCCGCACGCACATTTCGTAACGACTACAACGCACAAAACACTTCGCGGTCCTCGCGGCGGTATGATTCTTACGCGCAAATCTTGGGCAGCAGCGATCGATAAAGCGGTTTTCCCTGGTACCCAAGGTGGTCCTTTGATGCATACGATTGCAGCAAAAGCTGTTTCCTTCGGTGAAGCTCTGCAACCAGATTTCAAAACATACGGACAAAACGTAATCAACAATGCGCAAGCATTGGCGACTGCTTTAACAGCTGAAGGTATTAACCTTGTTTCCGGTGGTACAGATAACCACTTGATGCTGATCGATTTGCGCAACTTGAACATTTCAGGTAAAGACGCTGAACATGTTCTAGACGAAATCGGTATTACAGCAAACAAAAACGCGATTCCTTTTGACCCAACAAGTCCGTTCATTACTAGTGGTATCCGTCTAGGTACACCGGCAGTAACATCCCGTGGAATGAATGAAGAAGCGATGAAAACAATCGCGAAAGTGATTGGACTTACCTTGAAAAACCCGAAAGACGAAGCTGTTCTTGAGAAAGCGCGCGGTTTAGTGAAAGACCTGACAGCTCAGTTTCCGCTCTACCCAGGGTTAACTTATTAATTCTTGTACCAAAATAGGTTCAGGCCGGCTCTCTGGAGTCGGTTTTTTTTTTACCCTTTTATCCGTCCAGGGGCTGTTGACGAAAGGATGGTGGCAGACCTATACTTCTTGGTAATTCGTGTAAAAGGAGGTTGCATTCATGCAGCTTGTTTTACAGTATGTGCAGTTGAAAACAACGATCATGCGGGTCCACAATTTTCAACAAACCGATATGGATGTGCCCGTGTCCGTTGAAGAAATAGCCGGTTACCTGTATTGTACGGAACGCAATGTGAAAATATTGATTCGCAAGATGACTGAGATGGCATGGATTTCCTGGACACCGGGTCGCGGACGCGGCAATCGTTCTACGATCCGGTTTCTGGCTTCCGTCGAAGATCTTTTGTTTACGGAAGCGAAAATGCATGTTGAACAGGGAAATTTAAACAGCGCGATGAGTTTGTTTCAAATAGAAGGATTGGATTCGGGAGTCATGGATCGATTCTTAGCCTGGTTAGGAAGTTACTTTGGGTATAAAGGGACTCTTGAGTCCGGCGATCCTGAAACCCTTCGATTGCCGATGCAGATGAGAGTTTTGACCCTAGACCCTGTGGATGTGCTCTTCTCAGGCGATCTCCATTTAGTAAAGCAGGCTTTCGATACGCTCCTCTATTTTAATCCTGAAAGCGGCTGCCTAGAGCCAGGTTTAGCGCATGATTGGGAATGTAACGAAAATGCAACGGTCTGGACGTTTTATTTACGTAAGCGGGTGCGATTCCATCATGGTCGTGAGATGACATCGGCAGATGCGGTCTTTTCGCTAAATCGGGTGCGTACGCTCGGCACGGAAGCTTCACCAAGTAGATGGCTGCTGGAATCGGTTAGAGAAATCCGCGCAGTGGATCGGCTAACCGTTAGAGTTGAGCTGGATGCGCCGAATTATATGCTTCCTCATTACGTAAGTTGCTACCAAGCTGCGATCGTACCGGCTGATGTGTACAGTGCTCAGAAAGTGAGCGATCCAGGCATGCTGCCCGTTGGGACGGGTCCGTTCCGGATTACGAGGTATGATGAAGGAGGCGTAACCTTCGAAGCGTTCGAGAATTATTACCGGGAGTCGGCTCACCTGGATCGTATCGAACTGCTTTGCGTCCCGGAAATGGTGAGCGAGCGAAGGTGGCAGCAGCTGAACTTCCAAATGGGCAAGCTCAGTCATTCTAAACAGCCGGCACCGGCGCATTGGTGCAAGAAAGAAATCATGATGCTGGGTTCCAGCATGCTGGTCTTTAATTTACGAAAGGAAGGGCCTCAGCAGCATAGCCATTTTCGTCAAGCGCTGCAGCTAGTTCTTAACCGCAGCGGCATGATTAAGGAACTGGGGTTATACAATGCAATACCTGCCGCGGATTTCTTGCCAACCGATTCACCGGCCGAGCAGCCAGAAGATTACCAACCTGAACGAGCTAGAGAATTGCTAAAGCAAGGCGGGTATGATGGTCAGTCGGTTAGGATGATTTTTACTCAAAAAAACCGTAACTTAGCTGAATGGGTTCATGCTCGCTGCCTCGAAATCGGAATTCAGGTTGCTCTGCAGGAATATTCTTATGAGGAAATGTCCAAGGTGGAACGGATGCAATGTGCAGATATCATTGTCGGCGGGGTTGTCGCAGATGACGACGAGGCCCGTTGTCTGATTGAGATGTACAAGATTGGCAACTTGGCGCTGCGCGTATACGCGACGGATGAGCAGCGCAAAATGTTCGATGAAACCATTGCCTCCATCGAAGCTGAGCCTGACAGTCAGGTACGTTTGCAACGGATCCGCTCTATGCAAGGATTATTATCGCAAAACCAATCGGTCTTATTTCTTCTTCATACGACTCAACAATTAGTGTATAGCCCGCATCTTCAAGGTATTTCTTTCAATACGCTCGGTTGGTTCGATTTCAAGAGCATCTGGTACTGCCCCGAAATCGTGGATTGAGCTGATATCATGTTATACCAAAGCCGCTAGGGTGAATAATCCCAGTGGTTTTTTTCTTACAAAATGGATATTCACGGAAGCTTTGGTTTTACAGAGGATAAGTTGGATAACATATGATATAATGGACGAGGTTTGTCGTACCATGACGATATTTTGTTGTGAAATACATATAAAACGCAGCTTTTTAGGAGGAAATTATGGGGAAGTTATTTATTTGTGATCATCCGCTAATTCAACATAAGCTAACTTATATTCGGGATGAGAATACGAAAACGAAGGATTTTCGAGATCTCGTAGACGAGGTTGCGACTTTAATGGCCTATGAGATTACAAGAGATATTCCGCTTGAGCATGTACAGGTGAAAACGCCGGTGACTACAGCAGATTGCCGTATTATTTCTGGCAGAATGCTGGGACTCATTCCGATTCTGCGCGCAGGTTTGGGGATGGTGGATGGGATACTTAAGCTGATTCCGGCTGCAAAAGTTGGACATGTTGGCCTGTACCGTGATCCTGACACGCTTCAACCTGTCGAGTATTATGTGAAGCTGCCGACGGATGTCCTGGAGCGGGAGTTAATTGTTATTGACCCGATGCTGGCCACAGGCGGATCTGCGAATATGGCGATTGAAGTGCTGAAACGCAGAGGCTGTACGCAAATGAAGCTGATGTGCTTAATTGCAGCACCAGAAGGGATCAAAGCGGTTCAACAAGAGCACCCGGATGTTGATATTTACGTAGCTGCCGTTGACGACTACCTGAACGATCATGGCTATATCGTACCGGGACTTGGTGACGCAGGGGATCGTCTGTTCGGCACTAAATAATTGGCTCTAAAGGGAGAAGAAACCGATGAAACGTTTAAAAGTTATTACGATCTTCGGAACAAGACCCGAAGCGATTAAGATGGCTCCACTTATTTTGGAGCTGGAGAAGCATCCTGAGCATATCGAGTCCCTTGTCTGTGTGACAGCTCAGCATCGACAAATGCTCGATCAGGTGCTCGATATTTTCAAAATTACACCTGATTTCGACTTGAACGTCATGAAAGACCGTCAAACGCTGAATGAGATTACGATGCGTGTTCTGCAAGGTTTGGAGCCTGTCTTCCAAGAAGCGAAGCCTGACCTGATTCTCGTGCACGGCGATACGTTGACAACATTCCTTGCAAGTTATGCGGCATTCATGCAGCAAATTCAAGTGGGACATGTCGAGGCCGGTCTTCGTACGTGGAACAAAATGTCCCCTTACCCGGAGGAAATGAACCGCCAATTAACGGGTGTGCTAGCGGATCTACACTTTGCGCCAACGCAGCAATCCGCCGACAATCTGCGCAAAGAAAATAAATCTGAATCGCAGATTTATGTGACGGGGAATACGGTTACGGATGTGTTTAAATACACGGTACAAGAGAAATTCGAACACCCTGTCTTGGAATGGGCAGCGGGCCGCAAGCTGATCTTGATGACAGCGCATCGCCGTGAAGCGCAAGGTGAGCCTCACCGTCAAATCTTCCGTGCTGTGAAACGTATTGCCGATGAGTTCGAAGATATTGCGATCGTGTATCCCGTGCATCCAAGTCCTGCGGTCAAGGAACCTGCACATGAGATCCTGGGCAATCATCCACGCATCAAGCTGGTAGACCCATTTGACGTTTTCGAGTTCCACAACTTCTATCCGCACGCTCATATGATCCTGACAGACTCTGGTGGTCTTCAAGAAGAAGCGCCGTCTTTCGGTGTGCCGGTCCTAGTTCTGCGCGATACGACAGAACGTCCAGAAGGTATCCAGGCAGGTACGCTTGAACTCGTTGGAACGGATGAGGAAGTGGTCTATGAGCGTGCTCGCGCGCTTCTAACGGATCCAGATTTATACAACAAAATGAGTCAAGCCGCCAACCCTTATGGGGACGGAAAAGCTTCCGAACGTATCGTGCAAGCGATACTTCATCACTTCGGCAAGACCTCTGAGCGACCGGAAGCATTCTAACCGTGACAAAATCATGACAAACGCTACAGCGTACAGTTCGACTGTTTGGTTTGGAAACTCGCAAACCCTAGAGCCACAAGGCTCTGAGGGATTTTGTGAGAAGTCACAAATGAAGTTCCGTCAATTGACAAACCTTGCATGGCTTCGATACAATGAATGAGGATTCGTAGTACTATGTCTACGAAGCGGGTTTTCCATGCGGAAAACTCTCAGGAGGATGCGATGAAACGGCCAAATCCCAATGATAATCCGTGGCGGGCAGTAGCCCTAACTAGTGCAATTGGTATCGACCTCGTAGTATGTTTAGCAGCCGGGTATTTCTTCGGCGATTGGTTGAGTCACACACTAGGGGGACAGCTCTGGTTGTTAGGCGGGTTCTTGCTAGGGCTTGTAACCGGAATCATTAGCATTTACTTCATGATAAAGCATTACGGAGGGCTATGATGGATGACTTTTCAGCCACTCTGAAAACGGTTCAAAATGTGTTTCTTTTCTTCTTATCCTTTTGTTTGGCTGCATGGGCGCTTTTTGTCGATTACCGGGTTTACATTGCCGGTCTTATGCTTGGAGCTGTTGCGAGCATGATCAATGCAAGGTTCCTAGCCTGGAAAATCAACAAGTTGGCAGCAGCTGCGATAGAGCAGAAAGGGCGCAAGGTGACCCTTGGTTTTCTGACAAGAGCAGCAATCGCTGGCTTTGTAGGACTGGTTGCCGTTCGGTATCCCGAGCAAGTCGCATTAACGACGACAATTGTTGGATACTTTTTTGCTCAATTGGCAACACTCGTACTGGGTATTCTTTCTATTAGGAAGTCAAAGAAGTAATTCCATTCGATGAAAGGGGTGAAAATGGAAAACATGGAACATCACGTACCAGAGTTTGAGTGGTTAGGTATTCATTTCGACGCATCTGCACTCATGATGATCGGAATTACCACACTTATCGTGCTTATCCTTGCAATCGCAGGGGCCAGCCGAGCATCCGTAACGAATCCTTCGAAATTGCAAAACTTCATGGAATGGACGATTGAGTTTGTAGAAGGCATCATCGGAAGCACGATTGGATCCAAACACGGTAAAGGTTTTATCGCATTAGGTCTTACGCTCATTATGTATATCTTTATCGGCAACATGCTTGGTCTCCCTTTCTCGATTGTGACAGAAGATCACGTGTCATGGTGGAAATCGCCAACAGCTGATATCGCAGTAACAGGAGCACTAACCGTTATCGTTATTGTATTAAGTCACTACTTAGGAATAACGCGTAACACGAAACACTATTTCGCACATTACTTTGAGTACAAAGGGGCAATGTTGATCCTTCATTTGATTGAAGTTGTATCAAAGCCGCTTACGCTCGCTTTCCGTCTTTACGGTAACATTTATGCAGGTGAAATTATGATATCTGTCATCATCGGAGCAGGATGGTTTGGAATTGCGCCTCTCTTTGTATGGCAGGGCTTCAGTGTGTTCGTAGGTGCGATTCAAGCCTTCGTATTCACGATGCTAACAATGGTTTACATCTCACAAACGCTGATTCACGAAGAAGAGCATTAAGAGTAAGACTTACCTCGGGAAGTCTCGAGTCACTTATAAAAAAACAACAAACTTAAGAGTTTAAGGGAGGATTTTATCAATGGGAGCAATAGCATTAGTAGCAGCAGGTATCGTATTTGGTTTGGGAGCACTAGGTGCAGGTATTGGTAACGGTTTGATCGTAGGTCGCGCTTTGGAAGGTATTTCTCGTCAACCAGAACTTCGTGGTACGCTTCAAACAACAATGTTTATCGGGGTAGGTCTAGTAGAGGCAATGCCGGTCGTTGCATTGGTTCTTGCGTTCATCTTTATGGGAAAAGCTTAAGAAACCGTTCGGCGGGGATGGCTACAGTCGCCACCACGCCTTCGTTTTGCCCATGTTATCAGAAGGGAGTGACGTTACTTGCATATTGAATGGTCCACATTTTGGATTCAACTAATCGCGTTCTTAATTTTATATTTGTTGCTTTCTAAATTTGCGTTCGGTCCTCTGTTCGGCATGATGGAGAAACGCAGACAATTGGTTAAAGATCAAATTCAAACAGCTGAAGCGAGCCGCAAGCAAGCTGATCAACTGTTAGAGGAACAAAAGCAAGCGCTGCAACAAACTCGTAAGGAAGCTTATGACATCATTGAGCAAGCGAAGCATACGGGTTCCAAGCAAGCTGATGATATTATTCATGCTGCTAGTGCAGAAGCAATTCGTCTGAAAGACGAAGCGCTGAAAGATATCGAAAATGAGAAGAACAAAGCGGTTGCCGCTCTTCGCAGCCAAGTAGGCGCGATGTCCGTTCTGATCGCATCCAAAATTATTGAGAAACAAATCGACGAAAAGTCACAAGAAGAACTTGTTGAGCATTACCTCAAAGAGGTAGGAGGCAACGTATGAGTGACATCGTCGTAGCGAAGCGTTATGCCAAAGCTCTGTTCGAAGTAGCGAAGGAAAAGAATATCATTTCCCAAGTTGAAGCTGAGCTTAAATCTGTAGCTAGTGCGATTAGGGACAATGCAGACTTGCAGAAGTTCCTGAACCATCCGAACATCGGGAATTCCGCTAAAACGGACCTGCTGAAGCAGATTTTCGAAGGCAAAGTTTCCGAACCGGTGTGGAACACGCTGCTTGTCTTGATTGATAAAGGTAGACAGTCGATTCTTTCCGCTTTGGCGAGTGACTATGCTAAAGTTGCGAATGAAGCGCTCGGTCAAGCGAGTGCGACGGTATACTCGGCATCCGTACTTTCGGATGCACAGCAAGCTGAGATTGCTTCACATTTCAGTAAAGTAACAGGTAAAACGATCCGTGTTTCGTCTGTGGTTGAGCCTAAGCTGCTCGGCGGCATTCAAGTGCGTATCGGTGATCGTTTATATGATGGAAGCTTGGCAGGCAAACTTGATCGTTTGGCCAAAGCGTTAGTTTAATATAAGCACTGTAAGAATAGGGGTGAAGTTCGTTGAGTATCAAACCTGAAGAAATCAGCTCATTGATTAAACAACAGATTGAAAACTATAAATCCGATATCCAAGTAGTTGATGTAGGTACAGTCATTCAAGTAGGTGACGGTATTGCTCGTGCTCACGGCTTGGAAAACGTTATGGCAGGCGAGCTGCTTGAGTTCCCAAGTGGCGTTCTTGGCTATGCCTTTAACCTTGAGGAAAGCAACGTAGGTATCGTTATTCTTGGACCTTACAAAGATATCCGTGAAGGCGACCAAGTTAAACGTACTGGACGTATCATGGAGGTTCCTGTAGGTGAAGAACTTCTGGGCCGTGTAGTAAACGCACTTGGTCAACCAGTTGATGGCAGAGGTCCTATCAATACAACAGCTTTCCGTCCTGTAGAAAACATGGCACCAGGGGTTATGGCGCGTAAATCCGTTCATGAGCCTATGCAAACAGGGATCAAAGCGATTGACGCAATGGTACCGGTAGGTCGTGGACAACGTGAGTTGATCATTGGTGACCGTCAAACTGGTAAAACAGCTATTGCGATCGATGCGATCATCAACCAAAAAGGCAATGGCGTGAAATGTATCTACGTTGCTATCGGTCAAAAACAATCCACAGTTGTAGGTGTTGTTGAAACCCTTCGTGCTGCTGGCGCGCTTGACTATACAATCGTTGTAACAGCTTCCGCTTCCGAGCCTTCACCGATGCTATGGTTAGCACCATACTCCGGTTGTGCTATGGCTGAGTACTTTATGTACAAAGGCGAGCACGTTCTTATCGTATATGATGACTTGTCCAAACAAGCTGCCGCATACCGTGAGTTGTCCCTCTTGCTTCGTCGTCCACCAGGTCGTGAAGCTTATCCAGGTGACGTATTCTACTTGCACTCCCGTTTGCTGGAGCGCGCTGCGAAATTGAACGATGAGCTTGGCGGCGGTTCGATTACTGCACTTCCATTCATCGAGACACAAGCGGGCGATATCTCCGCATACATTCCAACGAACGTAATTTCCATTACGGACGGTCAAATCTTCCTTGAGTCCGACCTGTTCTACTCCGGTCAGCGTCCAGCGGTAAACGTTGGTAACTCTGTATCCCGTGTAGGGGGCTCCGCTCAAACGAAAGCGATGAAAAAAGTTGCCGGTACACTGCGTGTAGACTTGGCTCAATACCGTGAGCTTGCAGCCTTCGCAGCATTCGGATCTGACCTTGATAGAGCAACAAAAGCCCGTCTTGATCGCGGGGTTCGCACACTGGAAATCTTGAAGCAAGGCGTGCATCAGCCGCTTTCCCTGGAGAAACAAGTTTGCTCCCTGTACACGGTCGTTAAAGGCCATGTAGATGACATTCCAGTACAAGACGTAACTCGTTTTGAAGCGCAATTCTTGGCTTACTTGGAATCCAATCGTCCGGAAATTTTGAACAGCATTCGTGATACCAAAGATATTACTGCGGATAACGACAAAGCGCTGGTTGAAGCTATCGGTACTTTCAAAAAGAGCTTCGCAGTTTCTGAATAAGGCATGGGGGCTTGAGCTTCTTGATGAAAGAAGCTCAGCTACTCCAAGTTGCGCCTGATTGCAGGCTTTCGCCCGTATTCAGGCTTCCGAATGAAGGCTTCCAAAGCCTCAAAAGAGAGGTGAGCAGGTATGGCAAAAGGAATGCGCGAGATTAAGCGCCAAATCAAATCCACTCAAAGCACGAAGCAAATCACCAGGGCAATGGAAATGGTTGCAGCAGCGAACCTTCGTAGAGCGCAGCAATCAGCGGAAGCGGCACGTCCGTACTCCGAGAAATTGAAGGAAGTGGTTGCAAGCATCGCAGCTGGCACCAAAGGCGTAAAGCACCCGATGTTACAATCACGTGAAGTGAAGAAAACGGCCTATTTGGTCATTACTTCCGATCGTGGTCTAGCTGGAGGTTACAACGCTAACGTGTTGCGTAAAGCGATGACTGAAATTCGTGAGAACCATAAATCAACAGCGGAGTACTCGATCTTCGTAATCGGACGTAAAGGAAGCAATTTCTTCTCGAAACGAAATATTCCGATTGTTGAAGAAGTAACCGGTGTACCGGATACGCCAAAATTTGCGGATATTAAGCCAGTTGCAGCAGCAGCGGTTGCTAATTTCGTAAATGGCAAATACGACCAATTGTTCTTGATTTATAATAAGTTCCAAAATGCGATTACTCAAATTCCAACCATGATTCGTCTGCTTCCGATGGAAGATGTATCCGGCGTGGCTGCAGCTAGCTATGAGTATGAGCCGTCACCGGAAGGCGTACTGGAAGTACTGCTCCCTAAATATGCTGAGACGCTTATTTACAGTGCTGTATTGGAAGGTAAAGCAAGTGAGTTTGGCGCGAGAATGACAGCGATGAACTCAGCAACGAAGAATGCAACGAAGATGATCAACAGCTACACATTAGCGTACAACCGTGCGCGTCAAGCTTCGATTACGCAAGAAATTTCGGAAATCGTCGCTGGAGCGAACGCGAACGCATAACGTCCACATAAGAATTTACAAGTTTTCGACGAGTCGAAAAAAAATTCTTATTGGCGAATAAACCATCCGCTTAACGCGGTCGAACATCTTCGAAGAGACCTCGATAGAGGTTTATCTCATAAACGGTCTCGATGGAGACACAAGCTTTACTTAGGAGGGAAACCATGAGCAAAGGGCGCGTTGTGAATATTACAGGGCCTGTCGTCGACATTGAGTTCGAACGCGGACAACTCCCTGAAATTCTGAATGCAATCAAAATTGAAAAAACCGAAGGTGGACAAACGTCCTCCATGACGGTTGAAGCGGCTGTTCACCTTGGTGACAACCTCGTACGTTGCGTAGCAATGTCCTCAACAGATGGACTTGTACGTGGTGCCGTTGCTACAGACACTGGCGCAGCGATTACTGTACCCGTAGGTGCAGCAACACTGGGACGTGTATTTAACGTATTGGGTGATCCGATCGATGGTATCGAAACGGTTGACCGTACTTTAACTAGCCCGATCCACAAAGAAGCTCCAGCTTTCGACAACTTGTCGACAAAAGCAGAGATTCTTGAAACAGGAATTAAAGTTATTGACCTTATGGCTCCTTACGCAAAAGGTGGTAAAATTGGTCTCTTCGGCGGTGCCGGCGTAGGTAAAACGGTAACGATGCAAGAGCTGATTCACAACATTGCGCAAGAGCACGGCGGTATCTCCGTTTTCGCAGGCGTTGGTGAGCGTACTCGTGAAGGTAATGACCTTTACCACGAGATGAAAGACTCCGGCGTTATCGCGAAAACAGCGATGGTATTCGGTCAAATGAACGAGCCTCCAGGCGCGCGTCTTCGCGTTGCATTGTCCGGCTTGACTATGGCTGAGTACTTCCGTGATGAGGAAGGAAGAGACGTTCTTCTTTTCATCGATAACATTTTCCGTTTCACGCAAGCAGGTTCCGAGGTTTCCGCATTGCTGGGTCGTATGCCTTCAGCGGTAGGTTACCAACCAACTCTGGCAACAGAGATGGGTCAACTGCAAGAGCGTATTACGTCCACGAAAAAAGGTTCCGTTACTTCCATTCAAGCGATTTACGTTCCTGCCGATGACTATACGGATCCGGCTCCGGCAACGGCTTTCGCTCACTTGGACGCAACAACGAACTTGGAGCGTAGTATCGCGGCAGCAGGTATCTTCCCAGCGGTAGATCCACTTGCATCATCTTCCCGTGTTTTGACACCAGAAATCGTTGGTGAAGAGCACTATAAAGTAGCACAAGGCGTTAAACAAATTCTTCAACGTTACAAAGAGCTTCTGGATATCATCGCGATCTTGGGTATGGATGAGTTGTCTGATGAGGACAAATTGGTCGTTACTCGTGCGCGTCGTCTTCGTCTGTTCTTGTCTCAGCCGCTTCACGTTGCTGAGCCGTTCAACGGATTCCCAGGCTTGTATGTACCAATGAAGGATACCGTGCGAAGCTTCAAAGAAGTTCTTGAAGGCAAGCACGACAATCTTCCTGAAGTTGCATTCCATAACGTGGGTACGATCGAGGATGCTATCGAGAAAGCTAAAACGCTGTAAGTTGGTTCTTACCCCATGCAGATCATGCTGACGAAGCCTGTTTTGCTTGGCTGAACGCTAAGGCAATGCTACGAAGATAGTTTACCTACGGTATAGTTTAGGAAGGAGAATCCAAGTGAGTACATTCCTACTGGAAATTGTTACTCCCGAGCGCAAAGTGTACGCTGAACAAGTGAACATGGTTAGCGTGAAGGGTGTCGAAGGGGAGCTTGGAATTCTGCCGAATCACATTCCGTTGGTCACTCCATTGAAAATCGCGCCTATTACTGTGAAGAAACAGGGCTCTAAAGACGAAATCATCGCGGTTAACGGCGGTTTCATGGAAGTGCGCAAGGATAAGGTGGTTATACTGGCGGAAAGCGCCGAGCTACCAGAACAAATTGATATCGATCGTGCGAAAGCAGCGAAAGAACGTGCGGAGAAACGTCTTGCTGAAACGAAGCAAGATAACGTTGATTTCAAACGTGCTGAAGCCGCTCTTCAAAGAGCATTAAATCGTATCAGTGTGTCCGGGAAATAATAGATGTTTAACGAAAAGCGGGGGAACTTTGGTTCCTCCGCTTTTTTTTCGAATGGGAAGATTAATAAAAGATAATTATGGAAAATCTACTCACTAGGAATGAAAAGTGGGGTTTGGAATTAGTCATCGACGCCCAAAAGGCTTTTTGTTATAATATTGTAGGTGAATATTACCAAAACTAGTAGCACGCATAAGAAAAGCAAATACGAATGGAGGCGGTTACATTCACATGATGTATACAAATAACTATGTAATCGTAGCGATTTTTCTAGGGTTGGGTATTATTCTCCCTATTGTAGCGCTAACGGCTGGCAAATGGTTAAGACCGAGTAAACCCGTCGATGAGAAGTATACGACGTATGAGAGTGGTAATGAGCCTGTAGGTGAGGGACAAATCCGGTTTAACATTCGTTATTATTTATTTGCTTTGATGTTTGTCATCTTTGATGTGGAAACCGTGTTCCTGTATCCGTGGGCTGTTGCTTTTAATCAACTTGGACTTTTTGCTTTAGTGGAAATGTGTATTTTTGTAGCCTTGCTTGCCATTGGATTAATATACGCTTGGAAGAAGAAGGTGCTGCAATGGACTTCAGTCTAGAGTCGATATCTCCCGAAGAACGGGAAGAGTTAAACCGCAATGTCTTTATGACGACACTGGAGCAAGTGAAAGCTTGGGCTCGCAGTAATTCGCTTTGGCCGTTAACGTTTGGTCTGGCCTGTTGTGCCATCGAAATGATGGGTACTGGCGGATCTCATTATGATTTAGACCGTTTCGGAGTCATCTTCCGTACGTCTCCTAGACAATCTGATGTTATGATTGTGGCGGGGACCGTAACGAAGAAAATGGCTCCTTTGCTGCGCCGTCTTTACGAACAAATGCCTGAACCGAAATGGGTTATTGCGATGGGGTCTTGTGCTACAGCAGGTGGACCTTATGTGAAGTCGTACTCCGTTGTTAAGGGAGTTGACCAAATTGTTCCGGTTGATGTTTATATTCCAGGTTGTCCACCGAACCCGGCAGCACTCATTTATGGGATAAACAAGCTTCAAGAGAAGATTCGCTATGAAGCGAAGACTGGGAAGCAGGTGACCAATCGATGAGTGATGAGAAGAAGCCGGAGGGTAAAGTAGACCAGACACCTCCTGCTGATGATAAGAAAGTGAAAGAATCGCCGTTAGAAGAGGCGATTGCAGAAGTGGGCGAGCTTACGCCAGAGGCGCGTGCTAGTAAGACGCCGCTTAGCGCGGATGTGCAGGCTGCGGTAGATCGCGCGGCGGAGATACAAGCCGCTGACCCGGCTGCGCAGACGACGAGCGAGCCGAGCGACGCGCCAGCGGCTGAGCTTGCGGAGCGAGCTGCAAGCAGCGGCGACGCGGGCGCAGCGAAGAGCAGTGACGCGGCAGCGGAGTGCGCTGCGGCGAGAGCCGCCCGCCTCGCTGCGCGGGCGGCTGCTGAGCCGACGGGCGAGCCTGCGTCGGCTGGAGCCGAAGCCCCAGCTTCTGCGGACGCTGGGGACGAAGAGAAGGCGGCCAAAGCCCAGGCCGCCGCAGAAGCACGTACTGCGCGAGCCAGCGCGCGCGCGGCGAAGCCCGAGTCGGCGGAGCCTGAAGCGCCGAAGGAGCCTTCACCGAACCAGCCGCTACTTGATCGGCTGGTCCACATCCTGAAAGCCGACGTTGGCGAAGACGCCGTCGTCGATGCGTTCATCAACGAAAGGGACGCGCATCGTCCTTACGTTGTCATCCACAGCTCCCGCTGGCCGGAGGCCGCGGTGACGCTCAGGGATCACGAAGAACTGCGCTGTGATTACTTGCGCAATCTCTCGGGCGTGGACCAAGAGACGCACCTAGAGGTGGCGTATCATCTGCTTTCACTCACACATAAGAATGAGTATTGTGTGAAAGTGAAAACAGATCGAGAACAGCCAAGCATTCCTTCTGTGGCTCCAGTATGGGCTACCGCGAATTGGAATGAGAGGGAAGTGTATGACCTATTGGGTATTGATTTCCCAGGTCACCCTAACCTAGTAAGAATCATGATGCCTGACGATTGGGTCGGCCATCCACTGCGCAAAGATTACGAACCGCTTGACCCGGAGGTGTAGCTCGTGTTACGGACAGAAGAACTCCTGTTGAACGTTGGTCCTCAGCATCCTAGTACGCACGGGGTTTTCCGCGTGATCGTCAAGCTGGATGGGGAAGTTATTAAAGAAGCAATACCCGTGATGGGCTATCTACATAGAGGAACAGAGAAGCTAGCTGAGAACCTTAGCTATACACAAATTATTCCATACACGGACCGTATGGATTACGTATCGGCGATGACGACCAACTACGTGCTAGTGAATGCCGTAGAGAAAATGATGCAGCTTGAAGTACCAGAGCGTGCGGAGTTCCTTCGCTTAATCGTAATGGAGCTTCAACGTATCGCCTCTCACATGGTGTGGTGGGGTACCTATTTGCTGGACATTGGTGCGATGAGCCCGTTCTTATACGCTTTCCGCGATCGGGAAATTATTATCGATCTATTTAACGAATTATGCGGCGCTCGTCTAACTTACAACTACATGCGTGTAGGCGGAGTGAAATGGGACGCTCCTGATGGATGGATCGATAAAGTTAAGAAATTTATTCCTTATATGTACGGAAAACTGGAAGAGTATCACACTTTGGTAACGGGGAATGAAATCTTCTTGTCCCGTATCAAGGGTGTAGGCAAGTATGATGCAGAGACAGCCATTGCGTATGGCCTTAGCGGCGCTAACTTAAGATGTACGGGTGTTGACTGGGATATACGTAAAACGCAGCCGTACAGCCTGTACAGCCGCTTTCAGTTCGACGTGCCTGTGCGCAGCGGCGGTGACTGCTATGATCGTTACTTGCTTCGTATGGAGGAAGTTAAGCAATCGCTTCGTATCCTGGAGCAAGCCGTGGAACAGTTTCCTGAGCAAGGCGAAACGATGGGCAAGGTGCCTAGAGTCATTCGTCCTCCAGAAGGCGAAGTGTATTCGGCTATTGAGTCTCCGCGCGGGGAAATTGGCTGCTATATTATTTCCCGAGGCAAACAAGAGCCTTTCCGTCTGAAATTCCGCAGACCTTCCTTCGTGAATCTGCAAATATTGCCCAAGCTGCTGGTCGGTGAGTCGATGACCAACTTGATTACGATTCTAGGCGGCATCGATATTGTCGTTGGGGAGGTGGATGCCTAATGGTGAATTTATTGGAGGAGAGTCTAACGTGGACGAACTTCTTCGTTTTCCTGTTCTGGGGCATCGTTATGCTGATGTTGGTCCTAGGTTTCGTAACCTATGCGATCTACTTCGAGCGCAAGGTTATCGGTTGGATGCAGATGCGGATCGGACCGAACCGAACGGGGCCTTTTGGGCTTTTGCAAAGTGTTGCGGACGTCTTCAAGCTTCTAATCAAAGAAGATACGATTCCTAAAAAAGCAGAGCGTGAGCTTTTCATTCTGGCGCCTGTGATTACGTTTATCCCTTCGTTCACGATCATTGCGACGATTCCATTTTCGGATCGGATGTTTAATGCGAATTTGAATGTCGGACTGCTATTTTATGTAGCCTTAACGGGGATTTCTACGATTGGCATTATCCTCGGCGGATGGGCATCTAATAACAAATATGCGCTGCTTGGCGGGATGCGTTCCGCGGCTCAAATGATTAGTTATGAGGTACCGCTCGTCATCTCCGTTATCGGTGTCATCATGATGACAGGTAGTTTAAATCTACATACAATCGTTGATCATCAAACAGGCGGTTTCTGGCATTGGAATTTCATTCCTCAGATCCTAGGCTTTATCATTTTCGTTATAGCTGGGGTCTCGGAGCTTAATCGAACACCGTTTGACCTGCCGGAAGCCGAGTCTGAGCTTGTTGCTGGTTACCATGTGGAATACAGTGGTTTCCGCTTCGCTTTTTTCATGCTATCGGAGTATGTTTATGTGTTCGTCATTGCTTCCCTTACGAGCTTGATTTTCCTGGGTGGATGGCACTCGCCGTTCCCATTCCTTGATTTTATTCCAGGTATTATCTGGTTCCTGCTGAAATTCTCTACGGTTGTGTTCTTCCTGTTCTGGCTGCGCGCGACGCTGCCTCGGGTACGGGTGGATCAACTCATGGGATTCGGCTGGAAAGTGCTGCTTCCACTGGCACTGGTTAATATGCTGATTACGGCGATCGTAATGACCATAATGTAGGAATAGCTTCACTTCATAAGCTGAAAACATGCAGAATTGGCTTCTGTGGGGATCAAGCGGAACCTGAGTACGTTATTTCTGGCAAAATGCTTGTTTTCGTTCCCGAAAGGGAACTATGATGCGCTATTTAGACCGAAACAAGGGAAAAAGCATTCATTTCAAGTGAATAGCGGAACGACGTTCCGCAGAAGTGCTTTTTATCGGAGAAAAGGGACAAATAACGCATCGACGTTCCTCTCGCGACAAGGATTTCTGGATATTGTCCGCATCACACCGTTAAAAGCTAGTTTTTGCTCACAGGTATGCTTACGAAGCCAGTTTTGCCACGGAAAAACTAAGTTAATGCCTTCGAAACCAGTTTTGCTAAAGCAAAACTCTAAGATTACCATACGAGTCAAGTTTTCCCACGGAAAACTCTAGCCAGTGCCTTCGAAGTCAGTTTTGCTAAAGCAAAACTCAGTTAATGCTTACGATGCAAGTTTCCTACGGAAACTCTAAGGAGGGAAACGAATGAAGGGCATAATGAAAGGTTTAGGCGTAACGTTTAAAAGTATGACACAGAAAAAAATAACGTACGCATACCCTGACGTCCCGATTAAAATGCCGGACCGCTTTCGCGGTATTCAATATTTTGATCCAGAGAAATGCATTGTGTGTAATCAATGTGCACGTGTTTGTCCGACGGAGTGTATTACCCTAACAGGTAAAGCGAATCCCGACCCAGAGAAAAAGGGTAAGGTTATCGATACGTACGATATTAACTTCGAGATTTGTATTCTATGCGATCTCTGCACCGAGGTGTGTCCGACAGAAGCAATCGTTATGACGAACAATTTTGAGCTGAGTAGCTACAGTCGTGACGATCTGTTCAAAAATATGCAGTGGTTAAGCGAGAACACGCAAAATATCCGTCAAGAAAACAACTCAGCCTTGCCAAAAGGGGGGGCCAAGAAAGATGTTTAACGGAATTGGTGATTTCTTATCCAACGGTTCAAGCTGGGCTTTCTTCGTCTTCGCTCTACTTGCCATTGGCGGAGCCATCTTCATGATTTCTTTTACCAAAGTCGTTCATATGGTCGTTGCCGTTGCCCTTACATTTATTAGTTTGGCTGGGCTGTATGTCATTCTTGAGGCTGAGTTTGTAGCTTTCGTGCAAGTGTTGATCTACGCAGGTGCCATCTCGATTCTGATGATTTTCGGCATTATGATGACGAGGCACAGACAAGGGGAAGAAGAGGAGCCTAAGCGTCCTTGGCATGAAGGCCTAGCGATTATTGGTGCTTTGGGATTGTTCGGGGTGTTATTTTATGCCATCCAAAAAACGACTTTCGTCGCTTCGGGTACCCTGGATGCCGGCAAGGATAACACACTAGAAATCGGAAAACTGCTCTATAATGAGCACGTTATTCCTTTCGAAATCATGTCGGTGCTGCTGACGGTAGCTTTCATCGGTGCCATCGTGGTCGCGAAGAGAGAGGAGGATTAGCTGTGGGCAATATTATTACTCCCTATCTCACGCTGGCGGCAATCCTGTTCTGTATCGGGTTATATGGTGCGTTAACGAAGAAGAACGGGGTTATCGTCCTGCTTTCGATTGAGCTTATGCTGAATGCGGTGAACTTGAATTTGATTGCCTTCTCGAAGCTTGGTGACCATCCGGCTCTTACCGGGCAGATTTTCTCGCTATTCAACATCACCATAGCAGCTGCTGAGGCGGCTGTCGGGATCGCGATTCTAATTACCATTTACAGAAACAAAGGGACAGTAGAAGTTACGGATTTGGATTCTATGAAGCGCTAGGAGGCTAACAAGGATATGGTATCGGACTATTCACAGTACGCCTGGCTCATTCCGTTGTTTCCGCTGCTTGCTTTTCTAGCACTTACGGCTATGGGACGTCAATTAAAAGATTTAGGTATTTACATCAGCATTTTCGCGATGCTGGCATCATTTATCGTGGCTTTGCTGATTTTCGTTGAACGAATTGGCGGTAAAGTGGAGGATTACACGTGGAATAAGCTGCATTGGCTGCAAGTGGGCGATTTCACGCTGAATATGGGCTTTGAGGTTAACAATCTGAACGCCTTGATGCTCGTGATTGTCACACTGGTGTCTTTGCTGGTGAATATTTATTCCAAAGGCTATATGAAAGGCGACGAGCGAATTCATGTGTTTTTTGGCTATATCGCTTTGTTCTCCTTCTCCATGCTTGGCCTTGTCATCTCAGAAAATATGCTGGAGCTTTACATCTTCTGGGAGCTTGTAGGGGTATGTTCCTTCCTGCTCGTCGGATTCTGGTATTTCAAGCCAGAGGCGAAGGCTGCTGCGAAAAAGGCATTCATCGTTACCCGTATTGGGGATGTGGGCCTATTTATTGCCATTCTGCTGCTGTTCTGGTACATGCCAGGGCATGCGCTTGATTTCACATCTATTCATAATGCTTTTACAACGGGCAAAATCGATCCAACGATCATCACATGGATAGCTATTCTGATCTTCATTGGGGCGATGGGTAAGTCGGGTCAATTCCCGCTGCATACGTGGCTGCCAGATGCCATGGAAGGGCCAACGCCGATAAGTGCGCTGATCCACGCAGCAACGATGGTTGCCGCTGGGGTGTATCTCGTTTCGCGAACTTTTGATATTTTCCACGCTTCACCGGATGCTTTGCTTGTCGTAGCTTATGTAGGTGGTTTTACGGCAATCTTTGCGGCCACGATTGGTATTGCTCAGAACGATATCAAACGCATTCTCGCCTACTCAACGGTGAGTCAACTCGGTTATATGATGATGGCACTGGGGATTGGTGTTTCCTATACGTCAGGCATGTTCCATCTGTTCACGCACGCCTTCTTCAAAGCGCTGCTCTTCTTGGGCGCAGGCAGTGTAATTCACGCGGTACATACGCAAGACATTAACGAAATGGGCGGCTTATCCCGCAAAATGAAAATCACGACATGGACTTTTGCGATAGGCACGCTGGCCCTGTCAGGTATTTTCCCTTTCGCTGGGTTCTGGTCGAAGGATATGATCTTGACGGAAGCCTACGAGCATAACCAACTCTTGTTCTGGGTCGGTGTTATTGCTGCCTTCTTCACAGCGTTCTATATGTCGCGTCTGTTCTTCCTCGTGTTCATGGGATCACCTAGAGGCAAAGCAGAGACAGCAAATGATCATGGTCACGCAGCGCATACCGCTCATGAACCCCATGAGTCTCCGGCCTCGATGACCACACCATTGATTATTCTTGCTGTGCTTGCTGTTGTTGCGGGCTTCGTGAATACGCCGTTTAACGAATGGCTCAGTCAGTGGCTGACAGGGCATGATCATGATGAAAAAGCTAATTGGACTGTTATTATTTTGTCCACACTGGCTGGTGTGCTTGGAATTGGTCTCGGTTACTTGATCTACCTCAAACGTACAGTTCCGCGCGATGTGGTTTCCAGTAAAATGCCGTGGCTGTATACGCTGTTGAATCGTAAATATTTTATTGATGAAATTTATGACGGTGTCATTGTAAAACCGCTTCGCGGTTTAGGTTGGATCCTCGAACTGTTTGATGTGTATATCGTTGACGGTATTGTGCGTTTGGTCGCCTTTACGGTGGTCGGACTAGGGCGTTTAGGCTCGCGTCTCCAAAATGGTCAACTACAAACCTATGGTGTCATCATGATTTTGGGGATGCTGATTCTGGTACTCGCCATCGCAGGAAGGAGGTTCATCCATGCTGGCTAGTCTACCCATCCTAAGTATGATTGCCTTCTCGCCTTTGCTTGGCGTTCTGGTCTTGCTCTTCATCCGTGGTGATCAAGGCCGATTGATTAAAACAATTGGTATTGTTACGACACTGATCCCGCTTATTTTGGCGGCGTGGTTGTATGTCGATTATAACTATCAGGGTGATCCGATTCAGTATAAAGAACAGCTGGACTGGATCAAAGTTCCGCTTAACCATGAGGGCATTCAGCAAATTACTTCATATTTCTTCGAGTTTAAGTACTCGTTGGCGGTTGACGGCATTTCCTTGCCGCTCGTGTTTTTAACCGCACTGATCTCATCAATGGCTGCTTTAGCTTCGGTGTATATCAAGAAACGCTGGAAAACGTACTTTATTCTGTTCTTGCTGCTGGAAACCGGTATGTTCGGTGTCTTCCTGTCACAGGATCTGTTCTTGTTCTTCTTGTTCTTCGAAATTACGCTCGTACCGATGTTCTTCTTGATTGGTATTTGGGGGTATATGAACCGGGAGCAAGCGGCCAACCGCTTCCTGCTTTACAATGGACTTGGCTCGGCGATTATGTTGATCGCGTTCTTAATTCTCGTCAGCACGGCTGGATTCAACCAGGTGCCTTCGCAGACAGAGGCTGTCATTTACTACAGTGGTGACATTCATACGATTGCACATAATTTGCTGCAGGATCCTGCGGCCTATGTGAATCAAGAAGGAACGCCGTTCTTCCTTAGTCCGACCATGAAGTGGACCGTGTTCATTATGCTGCTGGTCGCCTTCGGCATTAAGCTGCCGATCTTCCCGTTCCATACATGGATGCTCAAAGTACATACAGAGGCTCCGCCTGCTGTTGTTATGATTCACTCCGGAATTTTGCTGAAAATGGGAGCCTACGGCCTCATCCGATTCGGCATTCTGTTCTTCCCGGGGGAAGCCAAGCAGTGGGCCTGGATGCTGGCGCTCCTCGGCGTCATCAACATCGTGTACGGCGCGATTCTCGCCATGGTACAAAAAGACTTCAAGCTCGTGCTGGCCTACTCGAGTATTAGCCACATGGGCATCGTCCTGCTCGGTCTCGCCGCGTTCAACGTATCGGGCCTGCAGGGCGCCGTGTTCCAACTGATCTCACACGGCCTCATCTCGGCCCTGATGTTCTTGCTCGTAGGCAGCATCTACGAGCGGACCCAAACGACGCAGCTCGATCAGTTAGGCGGTCTCGCCAGCTCAGTGCCGTTCATCAGCGGTATTCTGCTGGTCGCTGGTATGGCATCGCTCGGATTGCCGGGCTTATCCGGCTTCATCAGTGAGTTCCTCGCGTTTCTCGGACTCTTCGAAACGCACCGTGTGTACGCGATCGTCGGTACACTCGGGATCATTTTCACCGCGGTTTATGTGTTGCGCGGGGTTCTGAACATCACGTTCGGCGCCAAACAGCCGAACCTACAGCTGCAAGGCATGCGCGATGCTAGATTAATCGAGGCGGTGCCGATGATTGCATTGGTAGCGTTCATTCTCTTGCTCGGTGTATACCCAAGCGTGCTGAGTCAGCCGCTACAGCAAACGATAGGCAGCTTGGATCAATTGATCCACAGCGTAGCCGGGAAGATAGGAGGTTAGACCGGTGGAACAGATAAGACTCCATGTCGCTGATTTAGTGCATCTGCTCCCTGAGCTTTCGCTGGTTGTCACCGCGATTATCCTATCTCTCTTGGATTTGGTCCTCCCCAACAGGCTTAACCGCTCGATCATTGGATGGCTGACGTTGGTTGGCATCGCTATTTCTGCGATATTCGTTGTTCTGCAGTTGAACCCAGATGAGGCTATTGGGCTGCTCAATAATAGCTACAGAGTGGATGATTTCTCGAATCTGCTCAAGTTGTTTACTTTAACAGGAACGGGCTTCATCGTATTGATGAGCATTAGCTTCGTCAAAGAAGACGCAATTCCACACGTCGGAGAGTATTACTACTTCTACTTGCCCGCCGCGCTAGGTGCGATGATTATGTCATCCTCAGGGGATTTAATCACGCTGTACGTTGGGTTGGAGCTGCTAAGTATTACTTCTTACTTGCTCGTAGCTATGAAGAAGAAAGATAACAAATCCAACGAGGGTGCCTTCAAGTATTTGGTCATGGGCGGCATTTCATCCGCGATTATCTTGTATGGCATGTCCTTCCTATACGGGATGGTTGGTTCCAGCAATTTGTCGCAAATTGGCGCTGCTCTTCCAACGCTCGTAACGGCTTACGAACCGCTGCTTTATGTAGCATTCTTCATGCTGCTCACCGGCTTCGGCTTCAAAATCGCCGCTGCCCCGTTCCACAGCTGGGCACCGGATGTGTATCAAGGCGCACCGACGCCAGTGACGGCATTTTTAGCTGTTGTGTCCAAAGGCGCCGGCTTCGCCATCCTTTTCCGCGTATTCTACGTGTTGTTTGGATTTAGCAACTTCGAGAACAGCAGCTTTCAATCGGATGTGTTCCTTGCCATATCGGTCATGGCGGCCATTGCGATGGTCACTGGTAATTTCATTGCACTGAAGCAAACAAATATGAAGAGGCTTTTGGCCTACTCAGGAATTGCTAATGCAGGTTACTTACTCGTTCCGATCGGAACTTACTTTTCCGGTACCCATTACGCGAACTTCTCTGAATTTATTTTCTATCTGATCGCGTACTTGTTTATGAATATCGGAGCTTTCGCTGTACTGATGATCATCGAGCAGGCTGAAGGCCATACCGAGGGGAAAGGTTTTGCTGGTCTCTATTACAGGGCCCCAATAACAGCCGTGGCCATGGTGCTCATCGTGCTTTCATTGGCCGGTATTCCTTTGTCTGGCGGGTTTTTCGGGAAGCTGTACATTATCCTAGGCACGATGCAAACCCAGCATTATTGGCTAGGGTCGCTGATGATCGCTACCAGCGTGGTATCCTTTTACTACTATTTCGGTATCGTACGCCAAATGTTTATGCGCAGCGATTACGAGCCTGCCGAGATTAAGGTGTCGATTCCGTTAGGGATAACGGTTTGGTTATGTGCACTCATCAGCGTGGCGTTGGGCGTTGTCCCACACCTTGTGCTGAAAGGCATCGAAGCCATTTTCACCTTGACGAAGGATTTTCTGATTATGTAATTTTATAAAAAAGCCTTTCCCCGCTTATGATGTGGGGGAAGGCTTTTTTAACATTTAAGAAAGAATAAGTGTTTTGGGCTGGAGCGAACTTTAACGAGCAGGCGTGACTGTGGGTTTGGTAAACCTGCAATTGTGCATGCTTTTTTTCTTTAAATAGCTCATATTCGTAAATTCCTGCGATTGTGCAGGCTTTTCGAACTTTTATTAATTTCAGGATGGAAAAGCTAAAAATTCCTGCATATTAGCAGGCTTTTCCACTTCTGAAACGATTTTAGCAAAATACCTGCAATTTCGCAGTTATTTTAGGCCTTTGAATAAAAGTTCTCCTAGAACGAACAGTAAGTAGTCCTTTTATACCCAACATCCATTTCTCCTTATGAACAAAAATAGGTGTTTATACGAAAGACCAAAGACACAGCCTGAGGTTTTTCTTATTTTGGTTTGAACGCTTTTGCAGCAAATTATTCCAAACGCTTCACGGCTTGTCATTTCGATGTACAATATACAGGAGAATGATTGTCTGCCATCACATGAATACATACAAAAAAATATTTTGCTCAAGTTCTGAACTTTTTGCGACGAAAAACCGTTATATGTATCGAGAAGACGGGTAATGTGGTATAGATAGAGAAGGAAAAAAGATCATCCAACAAAAAGGACTTGTGATTTCATGAAATGTACTCGACACCTTTGGCTCATTGTACTCATGATGCTTGTTGTGGGACTTACAGGGATAACTAAAGCAGAAGCAGCCTACCCGGTGTCGACAGATCCTATGAGGGTGAAACAAACCTATCTGGACATGATCCACAGCGATCAAGCATGGGCTGCGGCAGGAGATTCCCGGACGCCGATTGTCGTAGCGGTCGTCGATACGGGCGTTGATCTTGCACATCCTGATTTAGTAGGCAGTTTGGTCGATGGTGTGAACTTGCTTCAGCCTTCGAAAAAGCCTCAAGATGATAATGGACATGGAACAAACGTAGCAGGTATCATTGCGGCCACGTTCAATAACGATAAAGGGATTGCTGGTATAGCCCCTAATGCCAAGATTATGCCAATCAAAGCGTTGGAGGCTGACGGTACAGGCGGCGAAGCCAAGCTTGGCGAAGGCATTAAGTACGCCGTGGATCATGGTGCGAAAATAGTCGTGCTTTCCCTAGGGTTGAACAAATATTCCGAGTATATGGAAGGCATTGTGCAGTATGCAGAGGAGCGCAATGTACTACTTGTTGCCGCTGTTGGCAATGAGAGTTCAAGTGTGAAATACCCTGCGGCCTATCCAACAGTTCTAGCTGTAGGGGGCGTTAATTCGGAAAAGCATGCTGACGCTCGATCGAACTTTGGTCCAGAGCTGGATCTTGTGGCGCCTTGGGATGTATACACAACAGCACTTGGCGGCGGCTATCAGTATCAAGATGGAAGCTCCATGTCTGCGCCCCAGGTTGCCGCAGCTGCAGCTTTGGTATGGGGCAAATACCCGAGTATGAATGTGTATCAAGTTCGTGCGCAGCTCGAGCAGACAGCTGAAGACCTGGAGTTGACGGGATGGGATCCCAAAACGGGCTATGGTTTGTTAAGAGTGGATTTAGCACTGACGAAGCCCTACAAAGAGGATCGTTTTGAGCCTAACGACACTACGAATCAGGCTGCCGTATTGTCGATTCATACAGCTTTTAAAGCTGAACTTAGCTCAGCACAAGACCAAGATTGGTATGCCATTGATGCGGCTTATGATGGGTTTATTAAATTATGGCTGAATAACGCAGATAGCTCGGGTATCCGAGTGCGTTTTGATTCCGGAGAAACGTTTATCGCGAATAGTTCAACGGACGGAAGTCAGCCTTTCACGGTCCCTGTGACCAAAGGGCGTACGTACGTACAGCTGCAGACGGTGGATCGTACCCGCAAGACGGCGTTAAATTACGCGATGCGAACGGATTTTGCTATTTATAAGGATCCATTTGAGGATAATGATAAGCAGTATAAAGCATTCGCTTTACCTGATCGGAGTCAAACGATCCGAGGTACTTTTCATCAAAAAGGAGATATGGATTGGTTTGCAATTTCCTTAGAACAATCAGGTACAATGCGAATCAGGCTATCCGTAGATACGGGGCGCATTGATCCGATGATCCTTTTTCAAAAGGAAGGGGAAAAGTCGATTACGATCGACCAAGCCGGAGATGGAGGTACCGAGGTCAGCTCTCTAATGGATCTGCTCCCTGGTCAATATTACATTCGTGTCAGTAATGTGAAGGACTACTCCGAGCCCATTACGGGGGAGTACACGTTAGATATTGAGTACACCCCGAAGCTGATCGATCCGAATGAACCGAATGATAAATCGTATCAAGCTACTTTTGCAGCGATGAATTCCGTGTATGAGGGTGTATTTAGTAAAATTGATGATGTGGATTGGTTCGAATTCCGTATGAGCAAAGACGGTCTCGCCCAAGTGCGTTTAACGAACATACCGACATCACGCATTTTATATGCAACGCTATATGATAGTTCTTTGAAGGAACAAGGCTTTTATCGAAATGATTATGGTTCGGATCAATTTTTTATTGAGAAAACACTACCTGCAGGCACCTATTATATCAAGCTTCAAGCGAACCAGTGGTTTATGAGTCAAATGTATAGGCTAAAAGTAGGCAGTTACACGCTGGTGAGCGGATTTGTCGATATTGATGGGCATTGGGCAAAGGATGCCATTAGTAAGCTTACAGAGCAAGGTGTGATTAGCGGTTACGGAAACTACCGTTTTGCTCCAAATCAGCCCATTACACGTGCGGAGGCAGCAACGGTATTGACGCGAGCTTTGAAGCTGTCTAAGCGCCAAGAGCTGCGGTTCAGCGATATGGATGCTTCGCATTGGGCTTACGATTATGTAGCCAAAGCGGTTCAAGCGAATATTGTTGACGGTTACCCGGATGGAACATTTGGGCCTGACCGTACGCTTACACGTATGGAGATGACACAGATGCTTGCCCGAAGTATGAATATGACTGGGAAACGACGGGGCAACTCACCTTTTAGCGATGTGAATGATACGTATTGGGGTGTGGGGATCCTGAAACAAATGTCGGCGGATGGTTGGATAAGCGGCTATTCGGACGGTACCTTCCGGCCTGATGAGCAAGCAACACGAGCTGAATTCGTAACATTGCTCGCTAAAGTAATCAATCGGTAAAAACCGAAGAGGAGTGACTTATGGCAGATACAGGTAAATGGAATGAAGCGGCGAAATATGCTTCGATGATGAATATGGTGGATATTGCTGTCTACATCATGTGTATTGGCCTATCGTGGTGGGCGCTGCAAGCGTTCCGCTTCGATGTCCTGCTCAAAAGGCCTAAGGCTGCTCAAGCGATTATGCTGCAAATTTTGCTTTCTATAGCCCTCGGACACTTAGTTGCGAGTTTTTTTATTCAATATTTAGGCCTTTCCATGGGCTTCGGTAAGATGTTTTAATCATATTTTTCGAATAATGAACAACTTTGTTGTCAACAATGGATAATAGAACGGATCGAAAAATGAAACCTTCTCCGAACTCTATGTAGGTCAGTTGGAATACCAAAAGAACACAGTTGTAACTGTATGGGTTGAGATGATAAACTTAGGAAATGTGCAAAACCTTGTAATTTAAAATAAGTGCGCGGAGGGACCATGATGAGCAAAATTATCGTCCGCGGTGGCCGAAAGTTAGCTGGCAATGTGAAAATCAACGGAGCAAAGAATGCGGTTCTACCGATTATTGCAGCTTCCATTCTGGGTTCGGAAGGTGAAAGCGTCATCCATGATGCGCCTCCCCTTGACGATGTACTAGTCATTAATAAAGTATTGCAAAGCTTAGGTATTGAAGTGGAATATAACCGTCAGGTTATTCGTGTTCGTGCTCACAACATTAACACATGTGAAGCATCTTATGATCTAGTCCGTAAAATGAGAGCCTCTTTCCTCGTGATGGGTCCTTTGTTAGCAAGGCTTGGTCAAGCGAGAATTTCGCTGCCGGGCGGCTGTGCGATTGGCACAAGGCCAATTGATCAGCATCTCAAAGGCTTTGAAGCGATGGGTGCCGATATTGAACTGGGTCAAGGGTATATCGAAGCTAAAGTGAAAGGGCGCCTGAAGGGTGCCAAAATTTATCTCGATGTAGCTAGTGTTGGCGCAACCGAGAACATCATGATGGCAGCTACGCTCGCTGAGGGTACGACCATCATTGAGAATGCGGCTAAAGAGCCGGAAATTGTCGATTTGGCGAATTACCTGAATGCGATGGGCGCGACGATTCGCGGGGCAGGAACAGGTGTTATTCGTATAGAAGGCGTAGAGAAACTGCGTGGGGTTGTACATACGGTTATTCCGGATCGCGTAGAAGCGGGTACATATATGATTGCCGCAGCTATTACGGGTAGTGAACTGTATATGGAGGGTGCTATTGGGGACCATCTCCGACCTGTTATTTCTAAAATGCAAGAAATGGGCGTTATCATCGAAGAAGATGAGAACGGTATTCGTGTCTGCGCTTCGGGGCCGCTTCGTGCAGTTGATGTGAAGACGCTGCCGTATCCGGGCTTCCCAACCGATATGCAGTCGCAAATGATGGCGCTGCTCATGGTGGCGGACGGCACGAGCCTCGTGACCGAGACTGTGTTCGAGAATCGCTTCATGCATGTGGAGGAGTTCTCGAACATGAATGCTCATATCAAAGTCGATGGCCGTACAGCTATCGTGAGCGGCAATGCCAAACTGCAGGGTGCGAAGGTATGCGCAACAGACCTGCGGGCAGGGGCGGCCCTTATTTTAGCGGCGCTAGCTGCAGAAGGTGAAACCGAGATTACAGGCGTTCACCATATTGATCGCGGGTATGTCGATATTACGGACGTACTGCGTGAGCTAGGTGCCGATATTCAAAGATCGGTGCCGCAAGAAGTGGAGCAGGAAGCTGCGGAGTTGGGTTTTTTCAACATCCAGCCGACGCTTGCATAGGATTGAAGAGCCATTGGGGGTAACTCCAATGGCTCTTTTTTTTGAGCAGGCAGAGAATAGGCGAGAGAGTTTGCCCATTTAACGGATGCCCATCAACATTAACATAAATAGCATTCTATAAGTTTTCGAAAACCAAGGACTGAACAGTTACAAGAAACAAGTGAGATTACCTGTATGCTCTAGCATCCACAATCTCATGCATTTTGCAAGATAGCCCATTGTTCTATTCTAGCAATCCCTCTCATAAGCTAAGTCATATCAACTACCTGCTAGTAAACGCGCTTATGGAGGCTGCTTAGATGATGTTCAAGAAGAAACGCGTGATTAACCACAGGGTCATCCTTTGGATGGCTGTTTGCTTATCTTCCATGTTGTGTGTGACTATTTTCGTTCCAGGATTGCTAGTTAAGAAGATTCCGCATGGCAGCGCGGCACCTCCCATCCAAATTGCGAAAGACGGACAGTTCGCGGAAACGATCACTGAACAAGGCCTAATGATTCCCGTTTATTTGACCAAGAAAGCGACAATTGAGACGGTACCGCTGGAACAGTATGTGAAAGGTGTGCTCGCCGCCGAAATGCCGGTTGAATTCGAACTGGAGGCGCTCAAAGCGCAGGCTATGGCGGCTAGGACTTATGTCGTGCGTAGAGTGCTAGAGAAGGATTACAGCAATATGCCAGTTAACGATGCACTTGTGACAGACACAACTGCGCATCAAGCTTATATCACGGAACAAGAGCTCAGAGACAGATGGGACAAGCGTTATGAGACGAATATGGCCAAAATCGATAGAGCCGTGAATGAAACCAAAGATCTTATCCTCACTTATGAGCACAAACCTATCAACGCCACCTTTTTCTCGACAAGTAATGGATATACAGAGAACTCGGAAGATTACTGGCCGTTCAAGAGTCCTTATCTGCGCAGTGTGCCAAGCCCTTGGGATATTAAGCTATCTTCTCGCTATCAAGAAACCGTAGATCTCAGTTACAAGAGTATGCTTCAGAAGCTAGGCGTTACGAGTATAGCAACAACAGGTACAAGCACCAAAAACATGAAAGTACTAGCATGGTCGGCTGGTCATCGGATTAAAACCATATCTATTGGCGGTAAAATATTCTCAGGTCGTGAAGTACGAGAGAAGCTAGGACTAGCATCCTCTCAATTCACATGGACATGGTCAGGCTCCAAAATTACGATAACCACCTACGGATATGGCCATGGTGTTGGCCTAAGTCAATGGGGCGCTAATGGTATGGCGAAGGAAGGTAAAACCGCGGAGCAAATCGTAACCTACTATTACACAGGCATTTCTATCGAAAAAGCGACACCTTTTATCCAAAAATCGTAATCCATTAACGTTTCTATAAAAATATCTTTCTTCAAGTATAAAACCTTTAAATGTGTCAAGAATGGTTGATGAGGTGATAACCATGAATGATCAAAACAAAGGTTTTCAAAAAGAAGAAGCTCCTAAAACTGCACAAGGAGCACAAAGTACGACATCCACATGGAAGAGGTTGCTTGCTAAGAAGTGGGTATTCCCAGCAACGTATATGGCAGCAGCAGCAATTATCTTAACCTTAATGTGGGTGTACCAGGACGCCGGGAAGAAGACAGTCAGCGAAGCAGATCTGGGCATTAAGGTTAGCAGCAGCGACAAAGCGACAGACACGACCAAAGCACCGGACGGGGCGGTCGCGGTCAACGCACAAACCGAAACGATTCAGTGGCCTGTTAAAGACAGAACAATGGTCGAAGTCTCCATCCCCTTCTATGACACGAATGCAACAAAAGAAGTGAAGCAGACGGCAATGATTCAATATAACGATCAATTGACGCCGCATACTGCTATTGACTTGAAAGCCAAAGATGGCGCTGCATTCGATGTATTAGCTGCTCTGAGTGGCAAGGTGACTGCGGTTGAGCAGAATCCGGTGGTTGGCAATCTCGTTGAAATCACACACAGCAACGGTTTAATCAGTATTTACCAAAGTTTGTCCGAGGTGAAAGTAGCCAAAGGCGCTGAAGTGAAAAAAGGCGACATCATCGCCAAAGCAGGACGCAACGAGTTCGAGAAAGAGGATGGCGTGCATCTGCACTTTGAAGTCCGCCAAGTTAGTGATAATGCAGCGGTTAATCCAGAAACGCTTTTGAACGCTAAGCAGTAATTCGTTTCGATGCATAGGCGGCAGCCTACATAAAATAAAGGCAGCGGGTATATCCTGCTGCTTTTTTGCATGGATATATGGATTCGTTTTTTACTTTGCTTCACATCAACTTTGCCAAAAATGCTTGTCCGAAGGACATCAGAATGGATTATTCTTGATTATTTTGAAAATAAATATGGGAAATGGGCTTGTCAGGCTTGGCTACGTAGAATATCTAGTCATGCCCCTCATATACTTTACCAAACTATCTCGAGTAGGGAGGCGAGGGGAGTGCACGATTACATCAAAGAGCGAACCATTAAGATTGGTACCTGTATCGTCGAGACCAAGAATACGGTTCGCACCATTGCGAAGGAATTCGGCGTTTCCAAAAGCACGGTGCACAAGGATTTGACGGAAAGACTACCGGAAATCAACCCGGACCTGGCCAATCAGGTGAAGCACATTCTGGAGTATCACAAATCCATCAGGCACCTAAGAGGAGGAGAAGCGACGAAAATTAAGTATCGAAAAACTCGAAATCCGAAGCTTTCCGAAAACCTGGTCACGGTTAAGTCCTAAAAGTACCCTTCATCCCGATAGGTTTCCTTTATACTTCCCGTGTCGAATTTTCACACAAAAAGAGGAATTAATGCATTTCTAGCGAATTTAGCTTATAATTAGAACGATATACATGAGCGCCGATTCTTCACGGGATGGACGGTAGGTTTAGGGAGGATTAACTAGAAATGTTAAGCAAGGATATTGGAATAGATCTCGGCACGGCGAATGTGCTTATTCATGTAAAAGGACGCGGCGTCGTGCTCGATGAGCCTTCCGTTGTTGCGATTGAAAGCGATACGAAACGCGTGCTGGCTGTAGGAGAAGAAGCTTTCCGCATGGTGGGTAGAACGCCAGGCAACATTATCGCGATTCGCCCATTGAAAGATGGCGTTATTGCGGACTTTGATATTACGGAAATGATGTTGAAGCATTTTATCGCGAAAGTAGGGGGCAAGAACTGGTATTCTCATCCGAGAATACTGATCTGCGCCCCTACCAACATCACCTCGGTTGAGCAGAAGGCGATCCGCGAAGCAGCTGAGCGCAGCGGTGCCCGAGAGGTATTCATGGAAGAAGAACCGAAGGCAGCAGCCATTGGTGCCGGTATGGACATCTTCCAGCCTAGCGGCAATATGGTCGTAGATATCGGCGGAGGAACGACGGATGTGGCCGTGTTATCCATGGGTGACATCGTCACCTCCTCCTCCATTAAGATTGCAGGCGACAAGTTCGATATTGCGATCACGAAATATATCAAAAATAAGTACAAGCTGCTGATTGGTGAACGGACGAGCGAAGATATCAAGCTGAAAATCGGAACGGTATATCCACACGGTAGAGATCAAGAGATGGATATTCGCGGTAGAGATATGGTATCCGGTTTGCCACTAACGATCACGATTCACTCCAGTGAAGTACAAGAAGCGCTGTGGGATCCGGTTTCCTCCATCGTGACGGCGGCCAAAAGTGTATTGGAGCGAACACCTCCAGAGCTTTCGGCAGACATTATTGACCGCGGTGTTATTTTGACAGGTGGCGGAGCTTTGCTGCACGGGCTCGATCAACTGTTAGCAGACGAGCTGAAAGTACCTGTATTAATTGCGGAAGATCCGATGTCCTGTGTCGTTAAAGGAACAGGCATTATGCTCGATAACTTAGATAAGGTATCCAAACGTAAATTTTAAGTAGACATACTACCCATGAGGTGAAGAGATGTTAAGAGGACTGTATACCGCGGCGGCAGGCATGATCTCCGAGCAGCGCAGACACGATACCATTACGAATAATATTGCCAACATTAATTCCCCGGGTTTTAAGCAAGGCAATGCTTTGTCTCGATCGTTCCCGGAGATGCTGATATCGACGATTCGCGGTGGACAAGGTGCCTCGACAGCTCCCATTGGGAAGATGAGTTTAGGTGTATTCTCCGAGGAGAGCATCTCCATTCATGCACAGGGTGATTTGCAGGAAACGCAAAACCCCTTTGATTTTGCCCTTGTTTCGAAAATACAAGTACCCGGTATGAACTTTGATGCATCAGGTAAGTTTGTGAGTGCGGATGGAGAACGAACGTTTCAGCCGCAGGCCCTGTTTACAGTGCTGAACGCCGCGGGGGAGCAGCGGTACTCCTTGAACGGGAAGTTCACCGTTGATACTGCAGGCCAGCTGGTTAATGCCAACGGGAACCAAGTGCTAGGCCGAGATGGACAACCTCTGTTGTTGATTGATGGAGCGGGTCAACCGATTCACTCCTTCAAAGTGACAGACAAGGGCGAGTTCCTTGATGGGAATGGTCTTCCACTGCTGGGGCCGACTGGCCAACCCGTAGGATTGATGCTCTCGCGTGCAGAGAATCCGAATCTATTGCTGCGTGAAGGTAACGGGCTGCTTCGCATTAACCCAGGCGACGAAGCGACTGTAACGCAGGTTGCTGCAGGTGATCAAGTACAGGTTCGTCAAGGCTTCATAGAACGTTCTAATGTTGATTCCGCGCAATCGATGGTCGATATGATGTCAGCGCTTCGCGCATATGAAGCAAACCAAAAAGTGATTCAATCTTATGATAAAAGTATGGAAAAAGCCGCGAATGAAGTTGGGCGCGTCTAATCTAGCTGGCGAAGGGGCAGGACCATGAACAATTCTATGATTAACTCATCGGTATCCATGCATAGCTTACAGCAAAAGCTGGATATTCTCTCCAATAACATCGCGAATGTGAATACGAACGGTTTCAAGAAGAAGGAAGCTTCCTTCGAGGACGTCCTGACTAACGTCAAGTCGCAGCCAGAAGGATTCCGTCAGCTAGGCCGGTTCTCACCGCTTGGTTTTAACCAAGGGTGGGGTTCGAAGCTGGTACAAATTCAGACCAATTTGTCCCAAGGACCTATTCAGTCTACGGGGAATGTGACGGATTTTGCTATTCAAGGTGAAGGATTGTTTGAAGTGTCCGTTAGTAAGACGGATGAGAACGGCAACCCGGTGTTCCAGCCTGCTTGGACGCGTAATGGTGCTTTCAGTTTAAGTCCTGATGCGACAGGTGGTACTGTGCTTGCAACTAAAGAAGGTCACTTCGTCACTGGGGTGGATGGCAACCCGATTCGTGTGCCAGCAGGTTTGCGACCTGTCGTTGAACCGAACGGAACGATCAAAGGATACAGTGAGCAGGATCCAAGTGCAGCACCCATTAATTTGGGACAGATCAAGCTAGTTCGCGTTGTACGTCCACAGCTTCTCCAAGACGTTGGAGATAACCTTTATGCGATTCCTAATGGATTAACGGCTGCTGAGAAGGCGAATATCTTACAAGATGTGAACCCCTTGGCTGATAATCCGGCTAACCGCGTTAGTCTTATGCAGGGATTTCTGGAGCAATCTAACGTTACGCTTTCGGATGAAATGACAGATCTGGTTATCGTGCAAAGAGCGCTTCAACTCAATTCCCGAGCTATTACATCTTCGGATCAGATGATGAATATCGCTAATAATTTGCGCGTCTGATCTTAGAAAGGGAGGGATAAGGCTCGATGTCAGACAAGCCTGCTCCACCAAAGAAGAAACCAAGGCCGAAATGGCTGCATATCGTATGGCTTATTTTCAAAATCATTCGTATTCCTGTACTATGCGTGTTGGCTGTTTTCATCGGCCTTTGGGTAGGTTACACCAAGCTGGGTCATCAGCCAGCGGGGGAAATCTTTCATATGAGTACTTGGCGGCATTTATACGATCTGGTATTTGCGAATTAACTCTAACTCCCGCATGGGAGTTTTATTTTTGTGTAAGCAGCGGTATAATGAATGAAGGCTAAATGTACCAGATATGGGATACTAACGCGCAGGAGGGGTACTTTGAATATACCGAACATGCTCACCATCAGCAGGTTTGTTCTAATCCCTGTGTACCTCGTGATTTTTTTTAATGGCCACATCCAAGTTGCCTTTTTTATTTTACTGGCAGCTGGACTTACGGATATCCTCGATGGCTATATTGCAAGAACTCGCGGGCTTATCACACCCGTTGGTGTTATGCTGGACCCACTCGCTGATAAGAGCATGATGATTGCAGTGATCTTATCCCTGCTCATCTCGGGATTGATTCCTTGGCAGGCAGCTGCGGCGATGTTCATTCGTGATTTGGGTATGATTATGGGCTCTGCCTTCTTTCATTTCAGGGGCAAATTAACAGTTCCCGCCAATGTGATGGGAAAGTTAACGACGGTTCTGTACTACTTTGCGATCCTCTTCATCGTTTTTCATTTAACCTTCGCCATTACCTATTTATGGTTTGTAATCGGGGTCTCATTCTTAACTTCCTTCATTTATATTATTCAGTTCCTTGTATTAAATCGAGGGGCCAAATTGAAATAATGTATATTACGTGAAAAGAGCCTATGTATAAGTCTGTAACACAGACCTGTACATAAGCTCCCCTATATGAACCTTCACTTCTGCAGTTAATGAAGGGACATCCCTATTGTAAGTGATTACCTTGTATTTTATACAAGTATTTTGAGAGGAGTTTTAAAGCCGTTATGCTAGATATCAACCAGATTCAAGAGATCATTCCTCATCGCCCACCCTTCCTGCTTGTTGACCGTATTTTGGAGGTTGAAGAAGGTGTTAGGGCTGTAGGTATAAAGAATGTTACGATCAATGAACCGTTCTTCGCAGGACATTTTCCTGGCTATCCGGTTATGCCCGGTGTGCTGATTGTTGAAGCTTTGGCACAAGTAGGTGCCGTGGCTGTTCTGTCGATGCCTGAATATAAAGGTAAAATTGGTTTATTTGCGGGTGCAGATGGTATTCGCTGGCGACAACAGGTCGTACCTGGTGATACACTAACTTTAGAAATGACGATTACACGTGTAAAAGGAACCATTGTCAAAGGCCAAGCTGTGGCTAAGGTAGGCGACAAAGTGGTAGTCGAAGGCGAGCTTATGTTCGCCCTTGCTAATAAATAACCCATAGATAAAAAGGAGATGAACCTGACTACTATGACGCGTGTACAAACAGAGTATCAATTATGGTTAGAGGATCCAGCAGTGGATGCCGAAACGAAGAAAGAACTGCGTGCTATTCGGGAAGATGAGAGAGAAATTGAGGATCGCTTTTATAAAGATCTTGAATTTGGCACAGGAGGACTTCGCGGCGTGATTGGCGCTGGAACGAATCGAATCAACGTGTATACCGTTGGACGCGCAAGCCAAGGCTTGGCACAATATGTGAATGGGACAGGCGCTGCAAGTCCTTCCATTGTTCTAGCTTATGATTCACGTCATATGTCGCCGGAGTTCGCTTTAGAATCTGCTCTCGTGTTCGCAGGGAATGGCATTAAGGCTTATCTTTTTAAAACACTGCACGCAACACCACAGCTATCGTTTGCTGTGAGATACTTAGGCGCGTCCGCAGGGGTTGTCGTTACAGCTAGTCACAACCCACCTGAATATAATGGGTATAAAGTATATGGAGCAGACGGGGGACAGCTCGTTCCTGAGTTTGCGGAGCAAGTCATTGCGCAAGTACAGAGCATCAATTCCTTCGATAAGGTCAAGAAAATATCCCAGCAAGAAGCGGAAGCGCAAGGGCTGCTTTCTTGGTTAGGTGAAGAGGTCGATCAAGCGTACATCAAGGCAGTAACGGCGATTAGCCAAAATCCGGATGTGATTAAGCAGATCGAAGGCGATTTCCGCATCATCTTCACTCCTTTGCATGGAGCGGGCAATGTGCCGGTGCGCGAAGTACTGAAAGCAGTTGGCTTTGGACAAGTACGTGTTGTAGCCGAGCAAGAGCTGCCGGATGCACAGTTCTCGACCGTTAAGTCTCCGAATCCGGAGGAGCGGGAAGCTTTCACACTCGCAATTGCACAAGCGAAAGATTGGGATGCCGATATCATCATCGGAACTGACCCGGATGCCGATCGCATGGGTGCAGTCGTGAAGGATCCGAACGGCGAGTATGTCGTTTTGTCTGGAAATCAGTCTGGTGCTATCATTGTAAATTATTTATTATCAAGCTTGAAAGAGCGTGGAACATTACCAGCGAACGGCGTTGTCGTCAAAACGATCGTTACAAGTGAAATGGGCGCAGTTATCGCGAATCATTATGGTATTCCTACATTAAATACGTTAACCGGCTTTAAATATATTGGGGAGAAAATGTCCCAGTTCGAACAAAATGGTGAGCATACGTTCTTATTCGGATACGAGGAAAGCTATGGCTACTTGGCCGGGGACTACGCCCGAGATAAGGATGCCGTTATCGCAGCGATGCTGATAGCTGAAGCTGCAGCTTATTATAAGAAGCAAGGCAAGACTTTATATGAAGTCCTTCAGGAACTGTACGAATCCTTTGGCTACTTTTTGGAAAAGCTTGAATCAAGGACGCTGAAAGGGAAAGACGGCGTGGAACAAATCGGGCGCATCATGGAAGCTTGGAGAACGAATCCGCCAACGGAAATCAGCGGCACTCTGGTAAGCCAAGTGGAAGATTACGCAGAGGGCATAAATGGCCTTCCTCGTGAAAATGTGCTTAAATTTATTCTGGATGATGGTTCTTGGTTCTGTTTGCGTCCTTCAGGAACGGAACCGAAAATTAAATTTTATTTTGCGGTACAAGGATCTACAGGTCCAGCAGCCGCAAAACAGCTGGATGGCATCATTCAATATGTGCTTAACCGTGTAGACGGATAATGAAATAGGAAAACTGAACCTCTTCAGAACCTAAGTCAGGGATAGGTCGTCTAATGAATAGATGGAAATTAAATCCGCATTCATTTGGCCTATTACCCGAGATAGGACCTGAAGAGGTTTTCCAATGTAAGTACATTTTTATGAAGAAAGCTTTCTATCGGAAAGATCTAAGGAGTGGACAACTTGGCACAACGGTATCAAACATGGAATAAACCTCTTAAAAAAATCCTATGGTGGCTCGTCATCATTGGCTTGGTAGTCTCCCTGCCGCTAGCCTATACGCGTCATCAAACGGAAACTTCGGCCAATCAAGTCGAGTTTGTTTTCGATTATCGTGATTTGCTGGATATTTCGGATATTCAGACGAATCCGCAGACTTTTGTCGCTGAGCAGCTGAAGAATATGAAAGCAGCGGGCATTGGCTCAATGGCGGTGTATGAGAGTACACTAGCGGAGCTTGAAGAGAGCCGCCGCATCGAAGTATTTAATTCTCGCGACGCTGCCGCACTTACCCAGACCTTGGGTGATCCTAACGAAAATTTCACCTACGTGCTGTTCGCAGACAGTGCCACACAGCAGAAGCTGGAGCCTTTAATACAGAAAACATTCGCGGATCTGAAGGTTGGCACGAAGCCGTGGAGTTTCAAAAATAGAAACGGACTCATGATCCAAATGAGCATGGACGATGCATCGATCAAGGGTATGGACCCAGACCCGATGACCTTACAAATGCTGAAGGATCAAGGGTTCCAAATCGTGGTTCGTCTATCGAATCGCAGACCTTTTGTAACCAATGAAATGGATCGTCTATTGAAACAGCTCCATGATATCGGCGTGAAGCGCATTATTGTCGATGGCAATGAAGTTCCGGGCTACACAGAAGAAAATACGGAAGTTAACCTGAATAAAATGGCAGATCTTCTGAATAAGAACGGCATTGGACTTGCTGCTATTGAGTTATTAAAAGAGCCGCAAAAAGGGTTTAGCACGTTATCGAAGCAAACGAATTATAACGTCGTTCGCCTGCATTCGTTCACAGAGAAAGACGGAGAAAAGTTAACAGAGCCGCTCAAAAAAGCAGAACTGCAGGATCGTATTCAAGGCGTTGCGGATCGTTTCGTCCTGGCAGTGAAAGATCGCAATATCCGCATGGTTTTCTTGAATGCAAGGCCAGTAAAAAGCTTGGATAAAGGAAAATTAGTCGATCCGTTAGCAGCTTACTACGAAAGTTTGCAAGGAAAAGACGGCGCTATCCCTCGCATCCAAGAAGTCGGGTTTAAGCTTGGACCAGCAGAGCCCTTTGACGTAAAAACGACAGGATGGCAGAAAATCGCCCGCATCTTCATGCTGCTTGGCGGTGTTAGTTTAATCGTTCTGATGGTATCCTTCTTCGTACCGGAAGCCATGCTGCTCCTCTTTGTCTTAGGTATTCTTGGACTTATTGTTCTGCATACACTTTCGGCTAATTTATACGCGCAAGGTCTTGCCTTAAGTACAGCTATTAGTGCACCGAGCATAGCGATCATGCTGGCCATTCGTTCCGTTCGTTCAGGAGCCGCGGCGAAATGGAAGTCAGGTCTTGCTTACGCCGTATGGACACTGATCAAAACATCTGCGATTTCGCTGATTGGTGTCGTTTACGAAGTGGCACTTCTCAATCATGTTACGTACTCACTTGTGCTGCAGCAGTTCCGCGGCGTTGGCGTACTGCATTTGCTTCCTATTGCGATCGCAGGCGTATATTTACTATTTTTTAGCGAAAATAACACGTACAGCGATAAAATTGCGAATGTTCGCAGTATCCTTTCTTCCTTTATTAGTGTGCTATGGATTGTAGTCGCTGGCGTAGCTTTAGCCGCGGTTTATTATTACTTATCACGTACAGGAAATGAAGGACAGGCTTCTACCTTGGAGAAATTATTCCGCTCCTTCTTGGAAAATACATTGGGCGTGCGCCCTCGTACCAAAGAATTTTTGTTCGCACATCCGTTATTCTTGCTAGGCGCATATTTGTCCGTTCGTTATAGACATGCTGTCTATTTGATCTTCATCGGTGTAATTGGGCAGCTTTCTATTGTAGATACTTTCGCGCACTTGCATACGCCACTTCATATATCCCTGATCCGTATAACGTACGGACTTGTGTTTGGCGCATTGATTGGCCTCGTTCTGATTGCAGCTTGGGAAATAATCACAAGGAGTTGGAAGCGATGGGTGCCACAGTTGTCAAAATAGCGCTATCCGGCTACTATGGCTTCGATAATAGCGGCGATGAAGCTGTGCTGCAATCGATTTTGTTCGCTTTAGAGGAGCAAGGTCGAGAGCAAGGCGTACAGATAGAGCCTATCGTTCTTTCTGCTAATCCTGAGAAAACGTCAGCGATGTATGGGGTGAAGGCCTATCATCGAATGAAGCCTGGTTCGCTAATTCGTGCTTTGCGAGAAGCCGATGGTTTGATTAGCGGCGGTGGCAGTTTATTGCAGGATGCTACAAGCTCGAAGACAATCCCCTATTACTTGGCTGTCTTGAAAATAGCTCAGTGGCTGGGCAAGCCCACCTTTATTTACTCGCAAGGCATCGGTCCGGTTAGCCGCCCGATGTTTTATGGCTGGATTCGCAGCGTGTTCCAGCGCTGCGCGTATGTGTCGGTCCGCGATACGGAGTCCGCGGACTTATTAGGGAAGATGCGGCTCCCGCGGGAGCGCATCACGGTAGTGCCTGACCCGGTCATGGGCTTGCCGCTGCGCGGGACCGGGGCTGGTGGCGGCGCGGCGGATCTCGCGGCGGATGGTGCTGTGCGGACGATCGGCGTGTCCGTCCGCTTCTGGAACGAGGACCGCTCGGAGCTGGAAGCTCTCTCGCGGTCCCTGGGCTTGTTGCTAGCCGCTAATCCGGATGTGCGGCTGCGGTTCTTGCCCTTCCACCTCCCCTCGGACGAGGTGGCGTCGCAGTTCGTGATCGACCGGCTCGGCGATCACGGGTCCCGGGTGGAGATGGTGCGAGGCGTCACCCATCCGCAGGATATGCTCGCGCAGGTCGCGGCATGCGACCTGCTGATCGGGATGAGGCTGCATTCTTTGATTTATGCAGCCTCGCAGTTCGTGCCTATGGTAGGCATCTCGTACGATCCGAAGATCGACCAGTTCCTCCATAGGCTTGGCATGAAAGCCGCCGCATCGACAGCTCGCTTCGATGCGGATGCCTTCGCGGCCGAGGCGCAGCGCCTGCTGGCCGGCCGAGAGGCTTGGGCGGCGTCCAGCCGCGCCGCCATTGAAGAGCTCAAAGCGCAGGCTCAGCTTCCTGCGCAGCGCATCATTTCTTTTTATAAAAATAAGAAATAATATAAAAGCAACCAAAAACCGATTTCCAACGTCAATTAAAGGAAGAGATATCTATGAGTTCAACATCAACAACGATCCAATCTAAGGCCGCATCTGCGAATGCTGTACCCAAAGTTCGCATCTACGGAGTGCCCATCTCCAAAATGAGCATGGACCAAACCGTAGCTTACCTTACGAACGTTATTGAACAGAGACAACCCCATCAGGTCATTACCGCCAATCCCATTATGGTCATGGCCGCGCAAGAGGATCCTGCTTATCTGAGCATGATGCAGCGCGCTGAACTCATCGTTCCTGATGGAACGGGTGTCGTCTGGGCGGCTAATTATGTAGGCGAGCCTGTTGTAGAGCGGGTTCCAGGCTATGATTTGATCCACGAGCTGATGAAAGTCGGAGAATCGAAAAGCTGGAAAGTTTACTTACTTGGAGCTTCGAATGAGGTTATTCAAGCGGCAGCTGAGAAGCTTCGTACTACCTATCCAAGGATAAAGCTGGTTGGCGTTCGTGATGGCTACTTTAAAGACGAGCAGGATGCTGAAGTGATTCAAGATATCGTGGATGCCGCGCCGGATATTCTTCTCGTAGGAAGATCTGCTGCTAATCAAGAACCGTGGATTGGAAAATACAAACAACAAATCAGTGTTCCCGTCATGATGGGTGTTGGGGGAAGTTTTGATGTTCTTTCGGGCAAGCTAAAAAGAGCACCCGTTTTATTTCAAAAACTACGTCTTGAGTGGTTTTACCGTCTGGTGCAGGAGCCTTGGCGCTACAAACGAATGCTTCTACTCCCGAAATTCGCATTGAAAGTGATGCGGGACAAAGAGAAAGTCACCAAACCATGAAAATATTTATGAAAATTGGCTGAAAACGGTCATTTCAGATGAATTTAGCAGTAGTATTTGTGGGCAAATGGGAGTATAATTCATTTCGGCGGATTACTTGCCACCCAAGACAAGAGGAGCTGTGAAGAAGACATGTATGGATTATATGCGATTGGGTTTATCGCTGCTTGCTTAATGGCGCTGCTGCTGACACCCCTAGTCAAAAAATTTGCCTTCTTGGTTGGAGCCGTTGACGCCCCTAACCATCGCAAGGTACATACCCGAATAATGCCGCGTCTCGGAGGATTAGCGATATTCCTTGCATTCGTCGGAGCTTATTTTGTCGTCTCTCCAGCACTTGATGCCGTTAACTCCAATGCCGCATTTGGGTTGCTAATCGGAGGCTTTGTGATTGTCGTCACGGGTGCCTTGGATGATCGTTTTCAACTTTCTCCCAAATGGAAGCTGCTCGGGCAACTGATTGCCGCTTGCATCGTTGTCGCCTTTGGTCTTAAGATCGACCTCGTTAACATTCCTTTCGGAACGACCAACCTGCCAATTGGCTGGTTAAGTATTCCGATTACGATATTATGGATCGTCGGTGTTTCCAATGCGATTAACTTGATTGACGGCTTAGACGGCTTGTCAGCAGGCGTATCGGGTATTGCTACGACTACGATTCTTATACTAGCTCTTATGATGGGCAATGTGACTGTAATTTTACTGTGTGTGATTCTACTAGGTAGTATCATAGGCTTCATGTTTTACAACTTCCATCCAGCCAAAATCTTCATGGGCGACTCCGGTGCCTTGTTCCTAGGCTTTGCCCTAGCAACGCTATCGATTCTCGGCTTTAAGCAAGCAGCTGTTGTTTCACTTTTAATTCCTATTATGATTCTAGGCGTGCCATTATCCGATACCTTCTTTGCGATCATGCGTCGCTACGTTAATAAATTACCAATCTCTGCACCAGATAAAAGCCATCTGCACCACTGTTTGCTGCAGCTTGGGTTCAGTCATCGTACAAGCGTACTGATCATCTACGGAATTGCCTCCATCTTCGGCGGCAGCGCGGTGGTATGCTCAGTCTTCATCTCCCAAGATTCCACTTGGGGTCTTATCATGATCATCGTGGCTCTCTTCCTAGTAATGCTAGTCGGAGCAGAAGCTATTGGTATCATCAGTAAGAGCCGGAAACCGGTACTGAACTTCCTTCAAAGGCTTGTAGGTAAGCAGGTTCAGAGCGATCGAATGGGCAAATAAGCAAAAATTTGTAATCAAATTATCAATACTTCAGAATCCAACCAAGCGGTTGGATTTTTTTTGCATTTTATGATTTTTTTTCTTTCTCTAAACATTTCCTTTGTTTTGACCGATAAGTAGAGTACAAGAACTTTTGGCTATTTGCCGCGTCTAATCATGTAGAATGATAGAAGAATATGGGAGGGATTGTCGAAATTCAGCAAGTAAATTGAAGATAATACTTTACCATGGAGAAACTAACAACATTTAGATTAAATTACATAAGGAGGAACTAGTTTTGAAAACCAAGCAATTAAGAAATAAGTGGATTAGCATAAGCTTATTAATCACTATGCTACTCGCTCTGCTGCCCCCAATGACAGCTTCAGCTGCGCCGGTTTTGAATATCACTAATTTATATGTACATACACCACCTAACCCATCTGATTTGCCTGCTAATGCTTTTAAGGATTCTTCTGTTCAACGGTTTACTGCAAACCCGATTACAGTTAGCGTAGATATCGGTGGTATTGCTGAAGAACAAATATCGGATATTTACTATGAAATTTATAATGTTAATACGGGACTGTCCTCTACAAATAAAACAAATCGTCCAACAAGAGTAGCAAATAGCACGAACCAGATTACTTTTGAAAATGTCCAATTAACCGAAGGACTTAATCGGTTTACTGTTAAGTTCAACAGTACATCCAATGTAGATTCCATACCAGGTTGGGCTTATTTTACGCCTGTTTCAAATATTACGGGTTTAATGTTTAATGATGATGCCTTTGCTGACGGCGCGATGCTGCCATCCCAAGGTCCATTTTCAAATGCGACGATCACGGGTTCTGCCAATAATGCACTGAAAGTGGATGCTATTGTGAATGGGACTACGTTCGAAGCGTCAAACTTCGCTGGCGGCATATTTACTTTTCTTACGAACACTGGTCGGGTCTCCGATATCGTTCTTAATCCTGGGGACAACAAAATCCAGTTCATTGCGAAGAATCCGACTAACTATTACACAACAACTAGAACGTTCAAGTACGATAATGGCTTAGGCTTTGGTTATAATGGTAGCATCTCCATGAAGGAAGCCACAGCGCAGCCTTTTTATCCACTCGTTGATGTACCGACTTTATCCAGTAGCACCTCCAAAGACGTTATTTTTACCACTGACATTAAAAATAGTATCGGGAACATCACACCAGGTGTTACAGACTACGTATATGCAGACATAACAGTAGTAGGCAGCGGAGCAGGCTTTCGTTATAATTTTGCTTCTAAAACTATCAGTAATGTGACGGGAACACTGTGGGGTGGGGGTTCACCTGCACTTATAACAAGCCCGGCTACCTCATCTACAGTGGGAACGAAATACGAAACGCATCATATTAGCGCTACTTTACCTTTAAGTGCTACAACGACTGCTCAAGAAATTGATGTCACACTTTCAAGTTCACTTGGGGCTGCTACACAGCCTACCAGATATACGTTTAATTTTACCAACCCAACCTTGCCTTATTTAGATCATGTTGCGCAAGATTTATCGGGATCTCAAATTGTCTTGACCGAGCAGGGGTCTAATCAAATCAATGATTTCCCTGCTGCAATTGATATTTATACGAATGCTTTGACTACTTCAGTGGATGTATCCATTCCTGGATTTGCAGGGAATGGTTCATACCCTACTGTGGTAGCGGGTGCATTAAGAAAAGCAACGGTTTCCTTACATGACATCCCAGATGGACCAACAACCTTAACGGTTACACCATCGGGTGGTGCTCCTGTAACTTCAAACCCTGCCGGTAAAAAAGTCTATAACTTGAATATTTCAAGTGCACCATATGTCATCGTAACTAACTTGTACAACGGCAAAGTGGCAACAAGCAAAGCTCAGTTTACTTGCGGAGCAGTTGGCGCGCCTTGTATTGCTGGTAAAATCGTTAATTTGCCGGCAGCCAACTATCCGCTAGTAGAATTATCGATAAATGATAACAATGTACCGTTAACGAATGGTGCTGCTTCCGTAATTGATTCGACCACTGGAGAGTTCATCATTAATGAAGCTAACTTAAATGCTGTGACCGGGGGTTCCGGTACCACATTCAGTGGGCTATTCGACTCTGACGGTAAAAAAGCAATCCGCTTCTCTTTATATTTAAAGCCCAACCCTGCTCAACCGAAAGTGCTTGTCACACAAACGAACTATGAAGTATTCGTTCTCAGTGATTATGCGCCTTTAGTTGAGAGTATGATACCAGATGTTGCTGTAACGCCTTATACGGTAGGTACTTTGCCGGGAGTTTATCAGACAACATCTAATAAGATACAACTTACAGGTACGGTGCTAAATGCGACTTTAAACACGCAGGCTATACTTTACTTAAGAAAGCCTCCTGTAGGTTCAACCCTTCCGGCTGGCCCACTTTCTTTGAATCCAATAAGTGCAGTAATTGATCCTCTAGATAATAAACGCTCAACAACGACTTTCAATTTAAGCAGCGTGCTTAATATGGATGCGTACGGTGATTATATTTTCGAATTGGTCGCTACCAATGCATCTGGTCGTACCACTAGCAAAATGATTACCATCACGAAACAACCGGTTGCTTATGTATTGCTTCAACCGACAAACTTTGTGAAGAATATTGATAAAGTAGACCAAGCAAACGTGAATACCAACTCGGAGACAATTGTCATTCAAGCTGATGGTGCAGATAGCGTTTTATTCGGTAAAAGTGAAGCTACACAAACAGCTCCTGGTATTTTCCGTTATGAAGCTACGAATCTTAAGGCTGGAAAGAACGCAATAACGTTCACGGTTAATCGTGGAAAAGCTAAAGCGACTGGATCCCTTGTTCTTTTCAATGTTAATACCCCAATTGAGGGTGCGCAGTATAAAACTACGCTTGCTTCGAAAATGAGTATTTTTAATGGAGACTTCCTACTCAACTTCCCTAAAGATACGAAACTGATGAGAAACGACCGAACACAGACGGAACAATTCATAACAGTCGATCGTAAAATCGTATTTGGCATCGCGAACCAAGATGATGGCCGTGTAGAGAAGGCGTCTGAAACTCCTGCAGGAACTAGATTCCTAATTGAGCCTACTGGACGCTTCAGACCAGCAAGTAAACGTTTCTGGGTAGATGCAGGAACGATAGACATGAGCGCGGCGAGTACACCAGACTCTCTAAAAGCTGCACTACAAGGAAGTGGTAACCTGCCATCTCCAACCTTGCTAGGACCAGGCGAAACGGCATTCTATACACGTAACATTAAAAGTTTGGTTGTTCCTACTCAACGTGGGACACTAACGATGAAATATGATGATGAAATTCGCAATGACTCATGGAAATACTTATCTGTTTATCAATTCGGAACTTTCCTTGATCCTAGTGGAACTGGTAACCAGTTTGTTGGTTGGAAAAACATCGGAGGCGTTGTAGATCCTAAAGCTCACACAATTGAAGTTCCTGTAGATACCTTCGGATACTTCCAAGTCATGTACATGGATAACAGCTTTAACGATGTTACCCTACATGATTGGGCGCGAGACTACTTAGATATCCTTTATTCCAAAGGTATTATGAACAATAAGTCTGCTGGACAATTTTTGCCCAATGATGCAATTACTCGTGGTGAATTCGTTACCCTATTAGTAAAAATCTTTGATATCCCATTGATTAATGAAGATACCTCTTACCACACGAATGATCCAACCGATCCTAACTTCCAAGGTACATTCGCGGATGTTAGAAGGGGATTAGGATTATCCAACAGCAGCAGCTTGTATGACTTTATGCATATCGAGGCAGGTGCCAGAGCGGGTATCGTCAGAGGTAACTCGGCAGGACTGTTCGCTCCAGGTAACTCTATTAGTCGCGAAGACGCTGCTGTCATGATCGAACGAGCGGCCAATATGAAAGTTAATTCAGACCCTGCAAAAAGTTTGCTGACATTGAAAAAAGAATTTACAGATGCGGGTAATATTGGCGTTTATGCACAACCTTCTGTAGAGGCTGTCATGAAAGCTGGTTTTATCGATGGTATCGAGAACGCCCTTGTAGAAGGGCAAAAGAAACCTACATTTAGCTTCGATCCAAAAGGTAATTTAACTAGAGCACAAGCTGCGGCAATTGTGATTCGAGTGCTTAAACAACAAAAGAAGATTCCTAAATAAATAGTAATGAAAGAAAGACTGTGTCCGATTTATCGGATGCAGTCTTTTTGTTTTGCTGTGGCAATGGCAATTAAGGACAAACAGTTCAGGTCCTTTTAAGCTAATTTTTAGCTAGCATTCAGCTTCTCTACTTATTTACTTCACAATTAAAATGTAAGTTTATCAAGTAGGCAAAATGAGTGTTAGAGGTGATGGGGTCTTCACGAAGTCGATCGATATAATTGGAAAATACTTATCAATGAAATTATGCATACACTCACGTATACTAATCCATGTAGCCAAGGTGATAGACGCGAAGCTACATAGAGTCATGTCATGATTCATAAGTCGCCCCGTTGGTTATAAGTTTTTATAACAAAAAAACTTTCATAATATTAGGAGGAAACAAACCTTTATGAAGAAAACACTATCCGTAGTTCTTACATCCGCTATGGCTCTTTCCATGTTCTCATCCCTAGCATTCGCTAAAACGTCTGCTGACTTTACGGACTTGAAAGACCTGGATGCAGCTACAAAAGCAAAGTTCGATGCAATGATCACTGCTGGTATTTTTGACGGCGTGACAGAAACAACTTTCGGTCTTAAAGACGAAATGAACCGTGCACAATTCGCGAAAGTAGCGGCATTGATCATGGGTCTTGAAGTAAACAAAGACTTGAAAACATCGACATTCACTGACGTTAGTGTAACCGATGCAGCAAATGGTTATGCACTTCCTTACATCGAAGCTTTGAAAACAGCTGGCGTCACTGATGGTTATGCTGATGGTCAATACAACCCGGCTGGTAAAGTAACCAAAGAACAACTGGCTACTTTCTTGGTTCGTGTTCTTGGACAAGATGCAGCTGCAAAAGGTAAAACGGGTACAGACACAACGGTTTCCGGTTGGGCACAAGGTTATGTTGCTTTGGCACTTGAATTGAAACTTCTATCCAACGGAACAGACGGTACATTCGGCGGTATGGCTAACGCAACTCGTGATCTTCTAGTGACTGGCGCATACGAAGCGAAACAACAATACGTACCAGCTGGTAAAGTGTCTGTAACAGAAGCAAAAGCAACTGGCGTTCAACAAGTAACAGTGAGCTTTAACAAGCCCGTGGATACAGCAAAAGCAACCGTTGCTTTAACAAAAGGTACTGCTAACATCGCAACTACTGTTAAATTTGCTGATGATAAAAAATCCGCTGTACTGACATTGACTGATGTGAAAGTAAGCGAAGGTAGCTACACAGCAACACTTTCTGGTTTAGATGCAGCTGGCGTTGATAAAACAACAGCAACATTTACAGCTGAAAATGAAAAAGTAACCAAACTTAGCTTTGTAAATGCAAGTGATAAAATTGCGAAATCTGCTAAGGTAACTGTGAAAGTTAAAGCAGAAAACCAATACGGTGAAAATGCTAGCCTAAACGGTAGCGAATATACAGCATACGTAAGTGGAAGAAATGAATCGTTGAAAAGAAACGAAGATACTGGCCTGCTTGAATTAACATTGAACACAATTTACAAAAATGGTGTAAGTGGCGATCAAACGCAATCCGAGATCGACGTTCTTCCGGTGAACATCTTCCTAACGAACACATCTGTATCTGTTCAAAAAACGTTCAAAATTGGTGTTGAATCTTATGTAAGTAAAATTGAACTGGGAACAGTTAAATACCCAGCCAACAAAACATCTCTTACTGAACAAGGTGATGTTGCTGAGTTTGGAATTACGCGTTATGACCAATACGGTGACGTAATCGCTGAGGGAGCTCTTACAACAGATCGTACGAAGTTTGATGCTATTATTACGCCATTTAGCAATGATACATTGAAATTGAAAGCTGAAACTGTGCAGTCTTACGACACAGTGAAACTTGAACTGGCTAAAAACACTGATAAAGGTGGAGACTATACAGTAACTGTATACGTTGGATCCTCTTCAGCAACAGCAACAGTATCCGTTAAATCAGCAAAAGTTGCAAACAAAGTTGAATTTGGTACATTTAATGGCGTTATTGCACAAGGTGACGGCGCGACTTACCTTCCAATCGTGGCTTATGATGCAGATGGCAAACAATTGACTGCACAAGACATCGTCGACAATGCAAAAGCAGACAGATTCTCGATTTCCATTTCAGGAGCAGATTACGACACAGCTAGAAACGGTAATGCAGCTATCGTAACAAGCGGCGAGCACAAAGGCCAAATTAAAATTGACAACGTAACAGCTACTTCTAAAGGTGTTGTGTTCGTAAATCTAGGAATTTTCAGTGCAAATGTTCAAAATAGCGTACAAAAAAGCTTCACAGTACAAGATGTACGCGTACCTGAAACTATCGCCGTGAAGAGTGCAGTATCTGCAAACAAAGCATTAGTTGGTGGCGAAACAACCGTGAAATGGTATGTACAAGACCAATACGGCGCTAAGTTAGATGATTCCGCAGCAGCAAATGCAGCGGATTACAAATTGAAAGTAACTGTGACAGGATCCGCATACGCAACATTCTCCGGCTTAACAGGCGGAACAACAGTTGGTGAAGTAACAACGTATGATGGTAACGACCTAACTGGCTTTAACGAAAAAGAATTGAAATTTGTAGCGACAGCTGCTGGTAAAGCAAAAGTAACAGCTGAACTAGTAAAAGGAACAGCAACACTTAAAAAGGTTGAGAATGAGCTTGAAGTGACAGCAGATACAGATCTAACTTACTCAGTAACAGCGATTGATAGTGTATTTGCAGCACGTGACAATGATCTGACTCCAGGTGCAGACAAAGTATTGACAGGCACAACTAACAATGCTTTTGACAGCAAACTTGCAAAAGAGATCAAAATCACAGCGACAAACAAATCCGGTGAAATAGTTGCCATCCCTGGCAACCGTATCTCAAGCGTTAGCTCTTCTGATAACAACATCGTAAACGTTATTCAAGAAGGCAACGCAGCCAAAGTGATCGGTAACAAAGCAGGTAAAGCAACAGTAACTGTTGTTTACAACACATTTGATGGTATGAACAAATATGCAACACTAGAAGTAAATTCAAAAGCAGATCTTGTAGCAACTGCTAAAATAGTAGCTGATGCAAACGCAACGTATGATCTTTCTACCCCAACTGCTGATGTAATTGACCTTGCTAATGTAGTAATTACAGACAACTATGGCGTAGAGTACGAAACAGCAGCAGAGATCAACAAATACAATGGATTCTTGGGTGCACAATATATTGTATCTGATATCCAAGCAAGCGGAGCAGCAAACACAGTGGTGGTAAACGCTGATGGTACACTTACAGTTGGCGCTAATGTAACTGAATTTGTACTGAAAACAATCTCCGGTGGTAAAACAGCAACAACATTGGTTGTAGTTCAACCTTAATAAGCTTCAATAATTGACTTCACACAATTGCTTAGGCTATTGTGTGAAGTTTTATTTTTGTAAATTTGGAGAGTTCGTAAATATAAATAGAAACAACTATCTATCGTTACTGGAAAATACTTATCAATGAAATTATGCATATACTCACGTATACTAATCCATGTAGCCAAGGTGATAGACGCGAAGCTACATAGAATCATGCCGAGATTCAACAGTCGTCCCGTTGGTTATAAGTTTTTATAACAAAAAAACTTTCATAATATTAGGAGGAAACAAACCTTTATGAAGAAAACACTATCCGTAGTTCTTACATCCGCTATGGCTCTTTCCATGTTCTCGTCCGTCGCATTTGGTAAAACATCTGCAGACTTCACAGACCTGAAAGACCTGGATGCAGCAACAAAAGTGAAATTCGATGCGATGATCACTGCTGGTATTTTTGACGGCGTGACAGAAACAACTTTCGGTCTTAAAGACGAAATGAACCGTGCACAATTCGCGAAAGTAGCGGCATTGATCATGGGTCTTGAAGTAAACAAAGACTTGAAAACATCGACATTCACTGACGTTAGTGTAACCGATGCAGCAAATGGTTATGCACTTCCTTACATCGAAGCTTTGAAAACAGCTGGCGTCACTGATGGTTATGCTGATGGTCAATACAACCCGGCTGGTAAAGTAACCAAAGAACAACTGGCTACTTTCTTGGTTCGTGTTCTTGGACAAGATGCAGCTGCAAAAGGTAAAACGGGTACAGACACAACGGTTTCCGGTTGGGCACAAGGTTATGTTGCTTTGGCACTTGAATTGAAACTTCTATCCAACGGAACAGACGGTACATTCGGCGGTATGGCTAACGCAACTCGTGATCTTCTAGTGACTGGCGCATACGAAGCGAAACAACAATACGTACCAGCTGGTAAAGTATCTGTAACAGGCGCGAAAGCAACTGGCGTACAACAAGTAACAGTAAGCTTCAACAAACCCGTAGATACAGCAAAAGCAACCGTTGCTTTGACAAAAGGTACTGCTGATATCGCAACTACTGTCAAATTTGCTGATGATAAAAAATCCGCTGTACTGACATTGACTGATGTGAAAGTAAGCGAAGGTAGCTACACAGCAACACTTTCTGGTTTAGATGCAGCTGGCGTTGATAAAACAACAGCAACATTTACAGCTGAAAATGAAAAAGTAACCAAACTTAGCTTTGTAAATGCAAGTGATAAAATTGCGAAATCTGCTAAGGTAACTGTGAAAGTTAAAGCAGAAAACCAATACGGTGAAAATGCTAGCCTAAACGGTAGCGAATATACAGCATACGTAAGTGGAAGAAATGAATCGTTGAAAAGAAACGAAGATACTGGCCTGCTTGAATTAACATTGAACACAATTTACAAAAATGGTGTAAGTGGCGATCAAACGCAATCCGAGATCGACGTTCTTCCGGTGAACATCTTCCTAACGAACACATCTGTATCTGTTCAAAAAACGTTCAAAATTGGTGTTGAATCTTATGTAAGTAAAATTGAACTGGGAACAGTTAAATACCCAGCCAACAAAACATCTCTTACTGAACAAGGTGATGTTGCTGAGTTTGGAATTACGCGTTATGACCAATACGGTGACGTAATCGCTGAGGGAGCTCTTACAACAGATCGTACGAAGTTTGATGCTATTATTACGCCATTTAGCAATGATACATTGAAATTGAAAGCTGAAACTGTGCAGTCTTACGACACAGTGAAACTTGAACTGGCTAAAAACACTGATAAAGGTGGAGACTATACAGTAACTGTATACGTTGGATCCTCTTCAGCAACAGCAACAGTATCCGTTAAATCAGCAAAAGTTGCAAACAAAGTTGAATTTGGTACATTTAATGGCGTTATTGCACAAGGTGACGGCGCGACTTACCTTCCAATCGTGGCTTATGATGCAGATGGCAAACAATTGACTGCACAAGACATCGTCGACAATGCAAAAGCAGACAGATTCTCGATTTCCATTTCAGGAGCAGATTACGACACAGCTAGAAACGGTAATGCAGCTATCGTAACAAGCGGCGAGCACAAAGGCCAAATTAAAATTGACAACGTAACAGCTACTTCTAAAGGTGTTGTGTTCGTAAATCTAGGAATTTTCAGTGCAAATGTTCAAAATAGCGTACAAAAAAGCTTCACAGTACAAGATGTACGCGTACCTGAAACTATCGCCGTGAAGAGTGCAGTATCTGCAAACAAAGCATTAGTTGGTGGCGAAACAACCGTGAAATGGTATGTACAAGACCAATACGGCGCTAAGTTAGATGATTCCGCAGCAGCAAATGCAGCGGATTACAAATTGAAAGTAACTGTGACAGGATCCGCATACGCAACATTCTCCGGCTTAACAGGCGGAACAACAGTTGGTGAAGTAACAACGTATGATGGTAACGACCTAACTGGCTTTAACGAAAAAGAATTGAAATTTGTAGCGACAGCTGCTGGTAAAGCAAAAGTAACAGCTGAACTAGTAAAAGGAACAGCAACACTTAAAAAGGTTGAGAATGAGCTTGAAGTGACAGCAGATACAGATCTAACTTACTCAGTAACAGCGATTGATAGTGTATTTGCAGCACGTGACAATGATCTGACTCCAGGTGCAGACAAAGTATTGACAGGCACAACTAACAATGCTTTTGACAGCAAACTTGCAAAAGAGATCAAAATCACAGCGACAAACAAATCCGGTGAAATAGTTGCCATCCCTGGCAACCGTATCTCAAGCGTTAGCTCTTCTGATAACAACATCGTAAACGTTATTCAAGAAGGCAACGCAGCCAAAGTGATCGGTAACAAAGCAGGTAAAGCAACAGTAACTGTTGTTTACAACACATTTGATGGTATGAACAAATATGCAACACTAGAAGTAAATTCAAAAGCAGATCTTGTAGCAACTGCTAAAATAGTAGCTGATGCAAACGCAACGTATGATCTTTCTACCCCAACTGCTGATGTAATTGACCTTGCTAATGTAGTAATTACAGACAACTATGGCGTAGAGTACGAAACAGCAGCAGAGATCAACAAATACAATGGATTCTTGGGTGCACAATATATTGTATCTGATATCCAAGCAAGCGGAGCAGCAAACACAGTGGTGGTAAACGCTGATGGTACACTTACAGTTGGCGCTAATGTAACTGAATTTGTACTGAAAACAATCTCCGGTGGTAAAACAGCAACAACATTGGTTGTAGTTCAACCTTAATAAGCTAATGAATGTGAAAGAGACCCTCCGGGGTCTTTTTTGTCTTTTAATAATGCTATTTTTTAAAATTAAAACTTTTTCATTGAATAGCGCAACTTTTTTATTTTCTATGCGTTTAATACTTTGAAAACAAATGAATAAGAAGTTTTTACTTCAGCTACAAGTAAATGCTAAAGTTTCTAAAATAATTCTTTACGACGCTAATCGACCATTGTATAATGTAAATTGGTGTGGGTGTCTATTTTCCTACTTTAAGTTTACTAGTTTCCAATGCAGCCACTAGAGCTGCACGCGAACTTAGTTATATTATGCTCTAACTCTGGAAAGGGGGTGAACCAAACAATGAGTAAATCGAGCTCAAATATTGTTAGATTCAACCTAAAAAATAAAACCAAAGATATTCAAGGAGGAGAAAAAAAGGTTATGAAAAAAAGTTTATCCGTAATTCTTTCTACAGCAATGGCATTATCCATGTTTTCTTCCGTAGCATTCGGTAAAACATCCGCTGATTTCACAGATCTTAAAGATCTTGACGCAGCTACTAAAGCAAAATTCGATGCATTGATCAGCGCAGGTATTTTTGATGGAGTGAGCGACACTACATTTGGTCTTAAAGACGAAATGAACCGTGCTCAATTCGCAAAAGTTGCAGCTTTGATCACTGGTATTGAAGTTAAGAAAGATTTGAAAACTTCAAGTTTCTCTGATGTGAAATCCGATGATGCAGCTAACGGTTACGCGCTTCCTTACATTGAAGCTCTTAAAGCAGCTGGAATCACTGATGGTTACGGCGAAGGTACTTACAACCCAGCTGGTAAAGTGACTAAAGAACAACTTGCTACTTTCTTGGTTCGCGTACTGGGTAAAGATGCTGATGCAAAAGCAAAAACAGGTACTGATACAACAGTTTCTGGTTGGGCACAAGGCTATGTAGCATTGGCTCTTGAATTGAAACTTCTTCCTGCTGGCGCTGACGGCAAATTTGGCGGTCAAGCTAACGCAACTCGTGATCTTCTTCTGACAGGTGCTTATGAAGCGAAAGCTCAATACGTATCCCCAGGTAAAGTATCCCTTTCCGAAGCTAAAGCAACTGGCGTTCAAACAGTAACAGTTTCCTTCAACAAACCAGTTGATACAACTAAAGCAGTTGTAGCTTTGACAAAAGGTACACAATCCATCGCAACTACTGCAAAGTGGTCCGATGACAAGAAATCCGCAGTATTGACTTTGACTGACGTTAAAATCAGCGAAGGTACTTACACGGCAACTCTTTCTGGTCTTGATGCAGCAGGCGTTGACAAAACAACTGCAACTTTCACAGCTGAAAACGAAAAAGTGACTAAACTTAGCTTCGTTAACGCAAGTGACAAAATTGCAAAATCCATCAGCGTTACTGTTAAAGTTAAAGCAGAAAACCAATATGGTGAGAATGCTTCTTTGACTGGTAGCAACTACACTGCATATGTTGCAGGTGCAAATGCAAACGTTAAGAGAAATGACGATACAGGTCTTCTTGAGTTAACTCTTGACACTAAAAACAAACCAGGAACTACACCAGCTGCTGATTATCAATCAGAAATTGACGTTATCCCGGTAAATATCTTCTTAACTAACTCTTCTGTATCTGTTCAAAAAACGTTTAAAATTGGAACTGAGCCTTATGTAACAAAAATTGAGCTAGGTACAGCAAAATACCCTGCTACTAAAACAGCCCTTACTAAAGATGGCGACGTTGCCGAAGTAGCGCTTACTCGTTATGACCAATACGGCGATGTAATTTCAGACAACACTCTTTACACTACAGACTTTGCTAACCGTTTGAAAGCAGATGCTGTAATTACTCCTTACACATTTGATTCATTAGTACTTGATAAAACAGCTTCTACTTATGACAAGCTGAAATTCAAACTTGCTAAAAACGTTGATAAAGATGCAGATTATACTGCTACTGTTTACGTTGGTTCTGCTAGCGCAACTGTTGCTATCAAAACACAATCTTCAACTGTTGCAACTAAAGTTGAATTCGGATCTTTCTCAGGTGTTCTTGCTGAAGGTGACACTAACAAATATATCCCTATCGTAGCTTACGATGCACAAGGCAACAAATTGTCCGCCCAAGACATTGCTGACAATGCAAAAGCTGGTAGGTTCTCAGTTTCCATTTCTGGTGCATCTTATGCAACAGGAAACAATGGCAATGATGCTATTGTTCAATCTGGAGAACATAAAGGTCAAATTCAGTTGAATTCTATCACTTCTGGCAGCAAAGGTGTAGTATTTGTAAACTTCGGTATCTTCAATGCTAACATTCAACAAAATGTACAACAAAGCTTTACAGTACAAGATGCTCGTAAACCAGAAACAATCGTAATTGATGGTTCTGCTCCTGCAGCAAAAGGTATCATTGGTGGTAAATCAACAATTAAGTGGTATGTTAAAGACCAACACGGTGAAGCATTGGATTCCATTTCTACTGTAACTGGTGCTAAATATACTGCTGCTAATTTCACATTGAAATTGACAGTATCTGGTGCTACTTATGCAACATTTACAAACAACAATACTACTACGATTGCTACTCATACTGCTGATGGTGGAGTAACTTACACTTTCAATGCTACGACTTTTGGCGATATCAACAAAAAAGAGCTTTACTTAACTGGAGCTTCTATTGGTGGTAAAGGTAAATTAGTTGCTGAATTGATCGACAACACAAAAACTGGTAGCCCGGTAATTAAATCAGTTGAAACTACATTGGAAGTTATTGCTGCTACTGATCTGACTTACAGTGCTAATGCCTTGAAAGATACTTATGCATCACTTGATAGTGCACTGGTTCCAGCTGATGATAAAGAGTTAACAGCTGCTGCAGACACTGCTGCTACTACAACACTTTCTGGTGTTTGGGCAAAACACAGCAAACTTGCTCAAAAAATCTCTGTAACTGCTAAAGATAAATCAGGAGATACAGTTGTTATTCCAGGATCTCGCATTGTTAGTGCTTCAACAGCAAACGGATCTGTTGCAAAAGCTGTGTACGATGCTGGAGATGCATGGATTATTGGTAATAAAGCTGGTACAACAAACGTAACTGTTGTATTTAACAAAGCTAATGGCGAGCAGCAAGATGTTACTTTGCCAATCAATGTTAAAGCAGATGCAGTTACAGTATCTAAAATCACAGCCGATGCAAATAAAACAGTTTCACTTGCTACTTCAACTACGTACGCTACAACAACACTTATGAACGGAATTAAAGTTGTTGATAACTACGGTGTAGAGTACACATTCGATGTTGTTGATTACATCGAAAGATACAAATCATTACTTGGTGTTCAATATGTAATCTCTGATGTTCATGGAACAACTGGTGCGAAAGTTAATATTAGTGCTGGTACAGTTTCAATTGATGCTGGAGTAACTGAATTTGTAATCAAGGCAATCGCACCATCAGGTGTATCTACTTCCACGCTAGTAAAAGTAACTCCTTAATTAAGTCTTAGTAAAGGGAGGCCCGAGGGGCCTTCTTTTTTTATCTTATTTTGTTAGGAGTAGATATTGGTGATGAAAATAAGTATTTATAAAATGGGTATTTCTGTCATTTTATTAATGATAGTTATTTATCCAACATCACAAGCCGAAGCCCCAACCCCCGGCTCGTCCACCGACCCAGTGATCACAAAGAGCTACTTCGACCAGAACACCTTAAGCGAAGCAAAGGTGAAGGAGATTGTCGCCTCCGCGATCGCGGCCAATGCTGGCGCAGGCCAGCCTAGCGGGAGCAACGGAGGCACGGGCACTTCCACGCCAGCGACAATGAAGGTTGTCCAATTGCAAAATGGACAAACGCTTTACGCAGGTGCTGGCGCTGAGTTTATCGTGCGAACAGGCAGGGTACTCGCCGTGAGCAACGATGAAAATGGCATCCCGGATGTAACGGGAGGCAAAGATCTAGCAGCGGGGACAGAAGTCGCGCTGAATCATCTTTTGATCTTCCCGGCCGAAGGCCGCGGTATTAAGCCATCGCCGAAGAATACGGCGGACATCTTTGTCATGGTACGAGGAAGCTATTTATTGTTAAATGCTGACGGAAGTAAGGCTGCTCAATAAAGTTATTTTACGAATTTTAAAGCTAAAATGATGGTTCATTTGGTCATCACTCAATAAAAGTCTTCTCCATAATTTTACCCAAACTGACAAGTTCTTATGCGGTTCGACTTCGGGAATCTAGCCATACTAGTGGTGTACTCACATCATCGGCGATTGCTTATGAAGTGTCGTTATCACAACAAAAACTCTCTAAGGAGGCGTTTGTTATGGCTAGAAACAATAATAAAGTAGTTCCTGAATCGAAGAAGGCATTGGATATTTTAAAATATGAGATTGCTGCCGAATTAGGTCTACCTGTCGGTAAACAAATATCGCTTCATGCGGATACGGAGTTTGCGACGGAATTGGGTTCGATTCCTTCCTCTTCAATGAAAGAAGACTACTGGGGACATATCTCGTCTAGAGATGCTGGAGCAGTAGGAGGAACGATTACTAAAAGACTGATTCAGAGAGCAGAAGAAGCACTATTTTCTTTGTAGATAGCTTGGATTTTGGGTAATTATTCATAATTTCTTCACGGTATTCTGCATTGACACTAGACGACAAATGACGTAAGATAACTAATTGAAGGTCAATATTAATTTAACCTTTTCCAATCGGGAAAGGTTCATTTTTTTGTTGTCTTTATTCATGGTTTACTGTTTGATTCTTATTTTTACCATTGCGGAATTCAAGGATCTTGTTAGCGCTTGAGCGCAAAAGAGGGATTCCGTTTGGCGTGAAAAGCTGCCGCTAAAGCCGGGCCCACTTTTTTTTCATATAGAGGCATCGTGTAGAAGCTTTTCAAACATACTAAATGATATTAGGAGGATGAATGATATGGCGCAAGTACGTGGACGTCGTTTATTTACATCCGAATCCGTAACAGAAGGTCATCCGGATAAAATTTGTGACCAAATTTCTGACTCGGTATTGGATGCATTTCTTGCCAATGATCCGAATGCTCGTGTAGCATGTGAGGTATCTGTAGCAACTGGTTTAGTTTTGGTAATCGGTGAGATTACTTCAAGCTCTGAATATGTGGATATTCAAGCGATCGCTAGACAAACAATTAAGGAAATTGGTTACACGCGTGCTAAGTATGGTTTTGATTCCCAAACTTGTGCGGTTCTCGTTTCTTTGAATGAACAATCCCCTGATATTGCACAAGGTGTTAACAGAGCCCTTGAAGCAAGAGAAGGTTCGATGTCTGATGAGGAAATTGAAGCAATCGGTGCTGGTGACCAAGGTCTGATGTTCGGATTCGCGGTTAACGAGACGCCTGAGCTTATGCCTCTTCCAATCTCGATTTCTCACCAATTGGCTCGTCGTTTAACAGAAGTTCGCAAAAATGGAACTCTTCCATACCTGCGTCCTGACGGTAAAACACAAGTAACGGTTGAGTACGTAGATGATAAACCAGTTCGTGTTGATGCGATTGTTGTATCCACACAGCATGGTGAAGAAGTAACTTTGGAGCAAATTCAAAAAGATATTAAAGAACATGTCATTAACCCAATCGTTCCAGCACACTTGTTGGATGAGAATACAAACTATTTCATTAACCCTACTGGACGTTTCGTTATTGGTGGACCTCAAGGGGATGCTGGGTTGACTGGTCGTAAAATCATCGTTGATACGTATGGTGGTTACGCTCGTCACGGCGGCGGCGCATTCTCTGGTAAGGATCCAACGAAAGTTGACCGTTCCGGTGCATATGCAGCGCGTTATGTTGCGAAAAACATCGTAGCAGCTGGACTTGCTGAAAAATGTGAAGTTCAACTAGCATACGCAATTGGTGTAGCTCGTCCAGTGTCCATTGCTGTGGATACTTTTGGTACAGGTAAAGTTAGTGAAGAGAAGCTCGTTGAGTTGATCCACAATAACTTTGACCTACGTCCTGCGGGCATCATTAAAGAGCTTGATCTGCGTCGTCCAATCTACCGTCAAACAGCTGCTTATGGTCACTTTGGCCGTAATGATCTGGATGTTCCTTGGGAGCGCACGGATAAGGCTGAGTCTTTGAAAACACAAGCATTGGTTTAAAATTAATGAAGTCGTCCTTATTGGGCGACTTTTTTGCATTTTGTGATAACTAGAAATCGCAATGAAATAAGAACATATGTTTGTTCTTATTTCTACTTTATGGTATAATATATATGTAGCCGGAAGATGTATGAGGGTCAATTATTATGGTATAATCGTGAGACAGAATTAAGTAAATGGATCGGAAGTGATGATGTTGGATAATGATTTGAAAGAGGCACTATCCGAGTTACTTAGGGCTGAATTATCACCGGTGATCGAGAGATTAGACAGATTAGAATTGGAACAAGCTCAAATTAAGCAAGCTGTATTGGAAACCAATGAAACGGTGAAAAGGATGGAGCTTATTCAAGAGCAGCAGCATACGATTATTGAACTATTATCCGCTAGGTCGATTGAGCAAGAAGCTAAGCTTAAATGGTCTAAATAAAATATTATGCATCTCAAGCAGAGAGCAGATCCGAGTAGGGTCGTGCTCTCTTTTTTATTGATGTTCTTCGTCATATTTTTGACGTATAAATACAACTTCTCTCAGATCGTAACTTTTTCCATAGTTTAAGAGTCTAATAGATATCCGAAAAGATAGATACTAGTCTTAGACTGAAAGAGGAGTGTGGAAAAGCAACATGACGGTACAGAAGCAAGTAGGAATGGGTGCGCTGGCTTGCGCATTGGTATGGCAATTGGTTGCGGGGACTACAGTAAACGCGGCAGGGCCGACGTTGACACTTAGTTCGCAGGAGACGATTACATCTGGTGCAATTATGAAGAATTACATTTGGACGACAACTAGAAGCAATAAGGACGTTTCGGTGAACGCCAATGTGGTAGAGGTTGATTTGACGAATCCGAACGTGAAGATAGACGCAATGGCTGGAACGAAGAATCAGTTCACAAAGAACCAGAGTGTTCTGGGGATGGTGAAGGATACTGGTGCAGTGGCAGGTGTGAATGGGGATTTCTTCAATACACAAGCGGAAGGTGTTCCGGAAGGCGCGCAAATTACGAATGGTCAGGTGATGGCGACCCCGGCGAAAATATCTGGACTTTATTCTTTTGCGATTACGAAGAGTAATCAACCGATTATTGATATTTTTGATTTTCAAGGCAAGGTGACGGCGAAGGACGGGACTTCTTTTGACCTCGGCGGTGTGAACAAAACGTATTATTGGGACGATAACGATGTCGCGATGATCGCAGACGGTCTTTTCCTCTATACGAATGCTTGGGCATTAACGCAGCGTGCTGTTGATGGAACGCATGTTCCGACAGAAGCACTCATACAGAATGATGTAGTCAAGGAAATTGCGGTAGATACGAATATTAAAATGGTAGCTCCAGCAGATGGCTATATCCTCAGAGGCTCAGGCCTAGCTAGGGAGTTTATCGTAAATCACCTCAAAGTCGGAGATAAGATCACTACCAAATATGATATGGTCCCGCATGATGCGTCTAAGACGTATGATTGGAAGAATTTCAAAATGCTCATTGGCGGCAGCACACTGCTTGTGGATGAGGCGAAGCCGAGTTATTTTACACGTAATATTGGAGATTTCAGTGGCTACAGCCCACGTTCCCGAACGGCAATAGGCTATTCCAAAGATATGAAGACTGCTTATATCATTACTTCGGATCGTAGTGCAGGCAGTGCAGGGATGACACTTCCTGAGCTTCAGCAGTTTATGATTAGTGCAGGCGTTTGGAGAGGGATGGTCCTGGATGGCGGGGGATCGACGCAGATGGTTTCAAGACCACTCGGAGATTTTGATCCGAAGCTAGTTAACAAAACAGAGAATGGCAATCAACGCTCCGTTGTAAATGGTGTGGGTGTGTATTCGACGGCACCGAAGGGTGAGTTAAAGGGACTTATTTTAAAAGGTCAAAATATTTTATTCATGAATGAATCCAGCACTTATCAATTTAAAGCTTATGATGACTATTATAATCCGATTTCCGTAGATGGTATTGTTCCACAGTGGAGTAGTTCCACGACGAATGGAGCGTTCAAAGATAATGTGTTTACACCGACATTGCCAGGTAAGACGCAAATCATTGCCAAATCAGGCAAAGGTTCAGCATCCATGGACGTCGAAGTCGTCGGAAGAGATCAGATTACTTCTATGAAATTTAACTCAGGATCCTTTTCAGTTACAGAAGGTGGGGATTTCAAGCTGCCTATATCCGTAACAACTAGGAGTGGCGCAACACGTGAATTGCCTGCGGCATCAGCGACTTGGGAGCTAAGTGGGGTTAAAGGGACTCTGAAAGACGGTATTCTTCATGTAGATAGCGCTTCAGGCTCTCAGGCTGCTCAGGTTATCGCGAGATATGATGGTTACAGCACGATGGTTACCCTGCCTGTTGGCCAGGAAAAGGGTTGGTATGATCTAGATAAATTTGCCGTTATGACAACAGGCGATAAGTACCCGGCTGAGGTTGTTTCAGCTGTTAATATTGTGCCAATTAGCGGCAATAAGAGTCTGGAAATTTCGTATGATTTTACAAAAGGAACAGGTACGAAAGCAGCTTATGCTAGATTCAATGGGATGAATGGTGCTCCGATTGAAGGAGAACCGGAATTTATTACAGCCAAAGTACTTGGTGACGGAAGCTTTAACTGGGTGCGTGCAGAAATCATTGATGCAGATGGTAAGCTGAATTACGTGAGTTTCACTGAAAATATGAACTGGACAGGCTGGCGCAAAGTAACGGCTGATGTGTCCGACCTCAAATTCCCGATCAAGATCAAGAGTGTATATGTCGCTAATCCCGCAAATGGGCAGGATGAAAGAGCACTCAAAGGGAAAATTAATATCGATGATATCTCTTTCATTTACGAAGGACAGCTAGCCGCTCTGCCGAAAAACACGGTGAAACTGAATGTGTATAAAAAACAAGCGACATTGAATGATAAATCCTATACGTTGGAGCAGGCTCCGACGATTGTGAATGATAATACGTTGGTTCCGATTCGTTTCGTAACAGAAGCATTAGGCGGCAATGTGAAGTGGGATGACAAGGAGCGGAAGGTAACTGTCGTACGAGGCGATAAGCTCATAGACCTATGGATTGATAACGCTGATTTGCTTGTAAACGGGGATCGTGTGACGGCTGAAGTGTCTCCTAAAATTATGAATAATGTGACGATGGTGCCTTTGCGGCTCATTTCAGAGAAATTAGGCTTTAAAGTAGGCTGGGAACCCAAAAATTATGGGATAACGATCGAATAAATAGTGCTAGAAGTACACGGCAAATGGGTAGAACTATGATACAATATGGGGTAGACTAATTTCTAATATTGTTTTATAAAAGGAGCTCGTTTCATTTGCAGCCAGACGCTATAGATCGTGTCATTAAAAACGCAATTAACGTCATGGAGAGCAGCAAGTATCAAATGTTTGAAATCGCTGAAGCTTCTCGATTAGAAAAAGAGTCACTTACTCGCGAGCTCGAAGAGATTAAATACGAAACGAGTGTTACCATCGAGCTGGTTGACAATTTGGAGAAAGATTACAAGCGTTCTCGTATTCGACTCACAGAGGTCAGTCGTGATTTCAATAAGTACCGTGAGGAAGATATCAAGATTGCTTATGAAGCCGCGATTGCTTTTCAATTACAGCTGACAATTGCTAGGGAAAAAGAAAATAATCTAAAGACTCGCCGCAATGATTTACAGGTACGCACGAAGAATGTGGACAAGCAGGTGGAGCGAGCAGAAACAATCGTATCGCAAATGAATGTGGTACTGGAATATTTATCGGGCGACCTCAATCAGGTGACTCGTATACTCGAATCCGCTAAGAACAGGCAATTACTCGGTTTGAAAATCATTTTGGCCCAAGAGGAAGAGCGGAAGCGAATTGCGCGTGAAATTCACGATGGTATGGCTCAAACCTTGGCGAATGTTGTGCTTCGAACTGAAATTGCTCAGCGTATGCTTGTGAAAGAGGATATTCCCGCGGTGAAGGAAGAATTAGTAGATTTGAAGGGCCAAGTCAGAGGAGGGCTTGAAGAAGTTCGTAAGATCATCTTCAACCTTCGTCCGATGGCGCTTGATGATCTAGGAATCGTCCCGACACTGCGTAAATATGTACAGGATTTCGAAGAAAAGTATAAAATTCGCACACAGTTTAATCTCGTGGGCAAAGAGACTCGCATTCCGTCTGGGCTTGAAATTGCTATTTTCCGACTTGTGCAGGAAGCTTTATCTAATGTAAACAAGCATGCAAAAGCTACTTTCCTTTCTGTTGAGCTCACACTGGAGCCGGATCAAGTGCAAATCTACGTGGTAGATAACGGGATCGGTTTTGATGTGCCGCAGACAGAGCAAAAAATAGCCAAGGGGAATAATTTCGGCTTGCTGGGCATGCGAGAGCGTGTTGAGCTGCTGGAAGGCACGATGGTTCTAGAGTCCGAAAAAGATTCAGGTACAAAAATTACGATGCTAATCCCTATCGGCGGCGTTGGAGAGAACAAGGAGGAAAAACAGAATGGACAACACGGCGAGTCATAAACGCAATGTGCATATTGTCATTGCGGACGATCATCAGCTGTTTCGCGAAGGTGTTAAACGAATTATTAATATGGAAGATGATATGGAAGTCATCGGTGAATGCGGTGATGGTATCCAGGTTATTGAGCTGTGCAATCAAATCACGCCGGATATTGTTCTCATGGATATTAATATGCCGCTCGAGAATGGCGTTGTGGCGACTGAACGCCTTAAACTTATTTTTCCGGACATCAAAGTAATCATTTTATCCATTCATGATGATGAGAGCTATGTGTTCGAAACTCTTCGCAAAGGGGCTTCAGGTTATTTGCTGAAGGATATGGAAGCGGAGTCGCTTATTAATGCGATTCGTTCTGTTGTGGCTGGTCATGCTTATATTCACCCGAAGGTTACTGGCAAGCTGATCAATCAGCTCAGACGTATGACCTATTTGGATGATGTGGGTGTAGTTGGTTCCGGTCAAGGCGTCAAAGACTCAGGTCTAAAATACATACATAATGCAAATAGTCCGCTAACTAAGCGTGAAGCAGAAGTTCTTCGTCTTATGGCGGAAGGTAAGAGCAATAAGCTGATCGGAGAGTTCCTCTATATCAGTGAAAAAACAGTAAAAAATCACGTCAGCAGCATTCTCCAGAAAATGGAAGTTGATGATCGTACACAAGCGGTTATTATAGCAATCAAAAATGGTTGGGTAACGTTGTAATCTCCATTTTACGAGAGGAACCCCCCTTAACTTCGCAGCATACACTGCAGGTAAGGGAGGGACCCGCTATGTGGATTGGATTGCTTTGGATCTTAGGTTGCTACGGAATCAGCATTGCTGTGCTCCATTTATTGCTTGGAACCCGCAGAGGTAGAAGCAAGAAAACAGCTAATGTGCTGCTCGTCACCAAAAATAATCAAAACCAAATTGAATGGTATATTCGCTCTTTGTTTTTTTTCTCGCGTTTTAAGGGCAATGAAGTGAAGGCAACGGTTTTCGATGAAGGGTCGTCCGACGATACGAGGAAAATCATTGAGCGCTTATCCCATAGCCATGCATTAGAGCTGCGATATCAGACGGATTATGATGCGGTTGACCACTATTTACGTCAACACGATAATGAACCCGTGACGGTCGTTCATCTAAGCAGCAGGGAGGATCTTGTGAAGATCCATGTCGGTTGAAGGCAACGGTTTCAAGTACTTAGATTACAAAGAGAGTACGGTGGGGAATGAAGGTTCAACTTTACGCAGTAAGTTTGGGGAAAGAATGGGAGTGGCGATTAACGATTCACTCGCAAACGGACATCCAATATTGGTTCGAGCAATACGCAGCCGACGCCGGCCTCGTAATGTTCGAACCTTTTATTTCGTTAGGGCAGGGTGTGCGGATGCTTGAGAGGCTTCGGGGGGAGCGTTCATTCGAGTTCGGGACGGATGACGGGAGAATGCTGCAACGTTTTCGTATTATAGCAAAAGAATGTGAGATACCGAACGGTAAAGATTTGGATATGAAAATGATTCGCTATGAAATGTGGAGGCAAGGAATGTTTCCGAGAATACCGTTGAATGCCACGGTATACGCCAAGATTGTTGAAGTTTGCAGCGGGAGGTCGCTGCTTATTGAGGAATTTCAACAGCTGTTGGAGGCTGCTGGGATAGATCTCCACTCTGAGGATGCTTGGTTATCTTACTTGCAATTGGGTCATCTCAACGGTGACTTAGAAGTGGGGAATGGGCTGGGGATCACGGAACGCAGAGATTGGCGCAGAGGATTTCGGAAAATGCTGACTTATCGCTGCAAGCGTTGCGGCAGTGGTGAGGAGCGCATGTTTTGGTCGGATTGCCTACATTGCGGACAAGTATGTCCTTATTGTGAAGAATGCTTGACCATGGGGAGGTCGCGGTTTTGTTCTTTGCTTGTTCTTGGGCGGTCGGAGGAGATAGAGTCGGTTGGGAAGGGCGTGGCGGAGTCTCATTGGGGACAGAGTGACCATGAGGGAAGTGCTCCATTTGAGCATTTTCGTATCTATTTGGAGCCGTGGGGGTTGAGTGATGCACAAGAGAGGGCGTCTCTGGAGGGACTACGCTATATGTGCGGGGAGATGGCAGAGGTCTGGCCGGGAGCACGAGCAAGAGTAAAAGCACGAGCAGAAAGGAACGATCGGATGCCTCGGAGGCTTCTAATCTGGGCGGTCACTGGCGCGGGAAAGACGGAGATGATCTTTCCGTTTATCCATCACACTGTTGCGAGAGGAGGGCGTGTACTTATCGCAACACCACGCAAAGACGTCGTGCTGGAGCTGCAACCGCGGATAGGTCGCGCATTTGCCGATTACAGCGTGGTTACGCTGTATGGTGGAAGTGAGCAGCGCTGGGAGCAGGGACAGATCACAGTCGCGACAACGCATCAGCTGCTGCGCTTTCATGAGGCCTTTGACCTTGTCATTATCGATGAGATTGATGCTTTTCCCTATCATAACAATCCCATGCTTACTTTTGCGGCAGCTAAAGTCTGTAAGCCGAGTGGAACGAATATTTTGCTTTCAGCCACACCGCCGAGAGCTGTAAGGCTCGCTGCAAAGAGGGGGCGATTACCGCATGTTAGAGTGCCAGTACGCTTTCATAGGCACCCATTGCCGGTCCCTCAGTTGGTTTCGGTCCCACCTCTGAGGAAATTGGTCCAGTCACAAACAATGCCAAGGTCAGTATTTGCTAAATTGGTGACCTCGGTGGAACGAGGTGCGCAGGTGTTTGTTTTTGTTCCCAACATTCAGTTCGTTGAGCCAATGGTTAATTTTCTAAGGGCTAAACTAAGCTCTGGCATGAATGGAGCCATTGTGTGCGTAGAGGGAACTTCATCAAAGGACCTTAATCGAACCGAAAAGGTCCAGCTTTTTCGAAACAGAGAGATCCGTGTGCTGGTCACAACAACGATTTTGGAGCGAGGAGTCACGGTGCCAAAGTCTGATGTGTTCATCATGGATGCCGATTCGCAGTTGTTCGATGAAGCGGCACTTGTTCAGATGGCTGGTCGTGCAGGGAGGTCTAAGGACGATCCGGCAGGAAAGGTCTATTTTGCAGCAAAAGAAATCACGCAATCTCAAAAGGAGGCTATTCGACAAATTAAACAGATGAATCGCATCGCTCGCAAACAGGGCTATTTATTAAGGGGGAAATGAATGAGTTATATGCAATTGGATATGAGGATTTTGATTAGAAAAGTGATGGGTTCGGTGTCTTCGCTGCTTAGCCCGCTGAAAAGAGAGTGTTTACTTTGCAAACAGAATAGCACTCTCCATGTTGATGAATTAGGACTTTGTCATTCGTGTTACATACGAATTCCGTGGATTCGAGAAGCGATTTGTCCAACTTGTGGACGAGGGGAATTTTGCCCGGACTGTCAACGGAGGCCGCACTCTTATTTTATAAGAAGTCGCAGCGCAGTTAGATATGATGAAACAATGAAGGAATTATTGGCGCGTTATAAGTATCGTGGAGATGAGCGTTTGAAGACGGTCTTGGGACAAATGCTTGTCCATTCGTATCAACTATTATATAAGGATAGAGACACTTTATCTGCAGAATCCGATTCTGTAAAGGAGCTTATCACTTTCGTACCTGTGAGCGAGCGCAGAATGCTGGAACGTGGTTTTAATCAAGCGGGGCAGATGGCTGTTGAACTAGGTCAAAAAATAGGGATTCCCGTCATACCCCTTCTTAAGCGTTCCAAGCATACTGATAAACAAAGCTTCAAGAAAAGGAGTGAACGGCTGGACGATTTGGAGCATGTTTTTGAGGTAAATGATTCAATTCAGGATTATTTAGGGAAATCCCCGAATGCTTCGTACATTATCTATATCGTGGATGATGTTTATACGACTGGAAGCACTATGAATCAGTGTGCCAAGGTTCTCAGGGATTACATATCTGCTGAAGTATTCGGACTAACATGGGCGCGGTAGCAGGAATTGTACCACATCTGTCAAAAATATTATTGTGCAAACGCTGTCGAATTGCTGTAAACTGGAATTAATAATTGGGTAATTGGGAATTATAGGAGGGGCTATACAATGGGCATGAATGTAGCTAATTGTCCGCGCTGTGGGAAAATATTCGTAAAGGGCTTTAACGAGGTTTGCCCGAATTGTGTGAAGGATCTGGAGCAGCAGTATGAGAAATGCTTGAAATACCTGCGTGAAAACAGAGGTACCACCATAACTGATTTAAGTGAAGCAACAGGGGTAGCGGTTAAACAAATCACCAAATTTATCCGTGATGGCCGAATCTCTATTATACATGCGCCAAATATGTCCTATCCTTGTGAAGTATGCGGAACTTTAATTCGTGAGAATACGATTTGTGAATCGTGCCGATTGAAGCTTGTTAAGGATGTAAGGAACAATGCTGAGGATGAGCGTCGAAGTCAAGAACGTGTGAGGCAGGAGAATAAAGTTACTTTTAATATTCAGGATCGTCTAAAAGATAAACGGTAATTTTAGAAATAGATCGATGTAAGTATAAAGTTTCATATGTTTCATGCCGATAATAGTACTAACGATTATCGGCATTTTATTTTATAGGTCAAAGAAATAGGAGTGTTATTTCATGAAAATAAATGAGAATCAGCGAATCAGCGCTGTTAATTCTTACAAGAAAACCGGAGACGCTAATTTCGCTCAGGCTACAAGTAAGAAAAATAAGCCTAAAGATCAAGTTGAGATTTCGGCTGAAGCCAAAGAACTGCTAGGTTCACTAGGAAGTGCTCGTACGGAAGAGCAGACTCTTCGTATCGAAGAATTGAAGTCATCGGTTGCCTCTGGAACTTATCGTGTGGATGCCGGTAAATTAGCAGAGAAGATACTTCCTTACTTGAAGTAAATGTATTGCGATAACACATAGAAGCAGGTGACGAGAATGACTATTCAGCCTTTGTTGGAATTGATGGATAAACTTCAGGAAACGCACGAAGCATTGCTCGAGCTTGCTGAAGTGAAGACGCAGATTCTGGTTGATAATGAAATTGATCGGTTGAATATCATTGTGAATAAAGAAAAGAAGCTTGTGAGAGCTATTTCGGAAACAGAACAACAGCGAATTCAGTTCATCGGAGGGTATTTGATCTCCAGAGGCTATAACCCAAATCCTAAAATAACCATCGGAGATTTGGTTAAGATTATTTTCAAAGTCGAGGATAAGCAAGCTCTTATGGAAGCTCAACATAAACTGCTTACAACTGTAGTGCAATTGAAAAAGCTGAATGTAAGGAACCAGCAATTGATAGAACAATCACTTGCCTTTATTGATTATTCATTAGACTTGTACTTAGGAAGTCCTGATGATGACTATACGTACTCACACCCTGTGCAATCAGCGCGGTCAACAGCAAGAACAGGATTATTCGATACAAAAGCCTGATTAACAGAGGAGAGGAAGACAGACATGAGATCAACTTTTACGGGGATAGAAATTGCTAAGAGAAGCTTATTCACTCAACAAGCTGCATTGCAAGTGACAGGACATAACGTAGCAAACTCAAATACTGCGGGATATTCCCGCCAAACCATAAATATGGTTGCTGCTGCTCCTTTAGAGGCCCTCAGTTTAACGCGATCAACAATTCCCGGTCAGATGGGTCAAGGGGTTGAGTTTGACCAAGTTAAGCGCTTAAGAGAAGGTTTCCTAGATGATCAGTATCATAACGAGAATAAATCTTTAGGCGAGTGGAGCGTACAACAAGATACATTAGAAAAACTAGAAAAAATTATTAATGAGCCTTCAGATAACGGTATCCGTCAAGTAATTCAGAACTTTTGGGATTCCTGGCAAGACCTTAGCAAGGAGCCCGATAACCTCACAGCACGCGCAGTGGTGAAAGAGAGAGCCTTAGGATTAACAGAGGCCTTTAATCAAACTTCTCAAAAGCTGAAAGATTTATCAGGTGATATCACTGATAGCATTAGGGTTAAATTAACGCAAACCAACTCGTCACTTGCCCAAATCGCAAATTTAAATGATGAGATTTTCAGGATTGAAGGATTGGGTAACAATGCTAATGACCTGAGAGATCAGCGTGATCTCTTAGTTGATAATATCTCAAAGACAGTGAATATTTCGGTGAAAGAAGACTCCAGTGGCTATACGATCAGCATGGGAAGTACGAATTTAGTAGAGGGTAAAAATGTCACTTCGACACTTGATCCTGCTTCTGTCGCTGCTTCTTTAACTTCTGGTGACCTAACTAGCGGAGAAATTTACGGACTGTTAATTTCAAGAGACAAAAGAATTTCAGGATATCAAGATCAAATGGATTCCATGGTGCAAGCTTTAGCTACACAAGTGAATACCATTCATAAATCGGGTTATACGATGGAATACCCAGTTAAGAATGGACAAGATTTCTTCGTTATGAAATCGGGTGCAACGGCGTTGGATAGTTCCTCAATTACCGTGAATCAGAATATTGTGAATGATGTGCAAAAAATTGCGGCGTCGGGTCGAACGTATACAGATGCAAGTGGCAATGTAAGAGTGGTTCAAGGCAATAATGACATCGCTTTACAGTTAGCGGGTGTTCGGAATTCAACCATTAATTTTGATCCTGCCAACACGGGGAAAACGGTTCTTGCTACAGGAACTTTCGATGACTTCTTCCGAGCCGTTGTCGGACAGTTGGGTGTTCAAACGCAGGAAGCTACAAGACAAGCGGATAATCAGAAAGCATTGGTTGATCAAGTTGATTCGCGGCGCCAATCGGTAAGTGGAGTCTCCATGGATGAAGAGATGGCGAATATGATAAAGTTTCAACAATCCTATAATGCTGCTGCCCGTGTGTTAACGACATTTGATGAAACATTAGATAAAGTTATTAATAGTATGGGACTCGTGGGTAGATAAAAGTAGTTGAATTCTAACGAAACTAGGATGAAAGGTGGTTATTGTATTGCCTCAAAGAGTTACGCAAGGAATGATGAACACACAGTTACTCACCAATCTAAATAGTAATCTAAAACGACTTGATAATCTTCAAAATCAGTTGGCAACCGGTCGACAAATTAATAAACCATCCGATGATCCAGTGGGTATAAGCTTCTCCATGAGGTATCGAAGCGAAATCTCAAGTAATGAACAGTATCAAAAGAATGCTGATTCGGCTTCCTCTTGGTTAGATTACTCGGATACCATTCTGAACCAAGCAGGGGACGTCATTCACCGTGTGAGGGAACTCGCGGTACAAGGAGCCAATGGTACGAATCCTCCAGAGGCACTTGATGCTATCAATAGTGAAATGAAGCAATTGTACGGGCAACTTGTTCAAATTGGAAATAGTCAATTTAATGGTAAATATGTGTTTAATGGTCAAACTACAGATGCTAGACCATATACAGATGCAACTGCAGATAAAGACTTTACCGATACTGGAGATATTCAATTCGAAGTAGGTGTAGGATCAAAGCTAGCAGTGAACATTACTGGTGATGCGGTATTCGGGTCCCCTGCTTCACCTGACAATGCTTTTGCAGTAATAAAGAAAATCATGGATAACCTTAGTTCAGGAAACTATCAAGGTGTCTCTGATTCAATTGGCCTATTAGACTCCCGAACTGACATATTCCTAGAAAAGCGGGCTGATATTGGAGCTAAACAGAATCGAATAGATCTTACAACGAATCGCTTGAAGGATACCGGAGTGAATATCACCAGTCTTCTCTCTAAGACAGAAGATGCGGACATGGCGAAAGTTATTACTCAACTTAAGACAGATGAGAATGTATATGAAGCCTCTCTTTCTACTGGCTCCAAAATAATTCGACCAAGTCTGTTGGATTTTCTAAAATAAGCTTTTGGAGGAATTGTACTAATGCCATCAATTCCGCAAATACAAATTCGGCAGCAATATGGTCAAATCGGTATTGAAACCATCAATGCTTCTCAGGAGATGGTACAACCAAATGCGACGTATGAAGTCAATACGACTCCTCCTCAGGTGGATATACATTCTCCACGAGGTGAGTTAATTATTGATCAAAGCAAAGCCTGGGATGCGCTTGGAAGTGGTGGGATCTTGGAGGCAATGACGCGTATTTATACGCAATCATCGCAGGTTGCCTTGCAAGGTATTGGAAAAAAGGTTGAAGAAGGTAATCGCCTTGCCGCTATTCATCTAGGTGGTAATCCGATCGCTGATATCGGTCAAGAAGAAGCATACGCGTTCCATGAGTTTGATTATTATGGTGAAGCATCAAGTCTTAATGTGAAGATTGATTATATACCTCATAAAGTAGAAATTAACGTTACTGACGGGCATGTTAACATTAATACGCATCCTAATAAGCCTGAAGTTACTTATCATCCTGGGAAAGTTAATATTTCTATGCTGCAGTGGCCTAAAGTAGAGATTATTCCACCTCAAATAGATATGAAAGTTTGAAATAAAAATTAGCGTACCCGCACCCTGAGGATCGAAGGTGTATGGTACGCTTTTTTAAAATATGAATCATAACGGAGGGATTTAAATGCTTATAAATACAAGACAATTTGGAGAAATTGAAATAGATGATGAGAAGAAAATAACCTTCATTCAGGGGCTTCCTGGATTTGAAGAACTCACAACCTATGCTTTACTTCAACCCAACCTGGAGATTCCATTTTCATTCCTGCAATCATTAGAAGCTCCGGATATTTCCTTCATTATAGCGAATCCGTTCTTATTTTATTCTGATTATGGGATTGATTTAACCGAAGTTACCAAGGAAGAGATGAGGATACAGAAGGAAGAAGACGTCTCTGTTTGGTGTATGGTCTCCATTCGTGAATCCGTTACTGATGCAACGGTCAATTTACTTGCTCCTATTGTTCTTAATGCTACAGAGAAACTAGCTAAGCAAATTATTTTACATAAGAGCCCATATCAAACTAAACATAAGCTAATCGACGATTCAATGCCACAATTAGCACCAACGGAGGTGTAAGCATATGCTTGTCTTGTCTCGCAAAAAAGGTGAGTCCATTATGATTGGAGATCAAGTGGAGCTTACGATATTAAGCATTGAAGGTGAGTCCATTCGGATCGGAATAAATGCCCCGAAGAGTGTTGAAGTGTACAGAAAAGAAATATACTTAGCTATTCAGCAGTCAAATAAAGAAGCACTCCAGAGCTCTATTAACTTAGATGATTTGGGACAATGGTTTAAGAAGAAATAATGGACACTCAATTACCCCTTAAAGACCTGTCAAATGCTCCTTGCTGGAACATTTGACGGGTCTTTAAGGGGGCTTTTTATTTGTATAATAAAAAATATCAAATTGCTATAAACTTTCTAACATATATGTCGATATATATACTAGAAGCTAAGAGATATAGGGCGGCCGACCTAGTTTCTATAGCAGAGCCACATGGATGTGGCACTACCCAATTCAAGGAGGAAGAAACACATGAGAATTCAGCATAACATTGCAGCATTGAACACAGACAACTCCCTTGCGCGCAACAGCGCAGCAACAGGCAAATCCTTAGAGAAATTATCTTCCGGTTTCCGTATTAACCGTGCTGGTGATGATGCAGCAGGTCTTGCAATCTCCGAAAAAATGAGAGCGCAAATCCGCGGTCTTGACATGGCTTCCAAAAATGCGCAAGATGGTATCTCCTTGATTCAAACAGCAGAGGGTGCACTTAACGAAACTCACGACATTCTACAACGTATGCGCGAATTGGCTGACCAATCTGCGAATGGTACGAACACAGATGATGATCGTAAAGCGATCCAAAGCGAAGTTAGTCAGTTGAAATCAGAGATCGATCGTATTGGTAACACAACAGAGTTCAATACGAAGAAATTGTTGAATGGTAGCTTGCAATCTAGTGCAACTGGTACCGTTGCTGCAAACTCGACAACAAGTGCAGTTGTAGCTACTTTGTCTGGTGCAATTTTCAGTGGCCTTGTGCAACTATCAGGTACCACTACTATTTCTGGTGACAAAGCTACTTACACTCAAGCTTCTGGCGCTAAAGCCGATGTATTCAATATCGATGGCCACAACATTTCAGTTGATTGGGGTAGTGTACTATCGCAAACTGATATTGCAGCTCTCCAAGGAATCACTACTGGTTCTACTGTTGGGGCATCGCAAGTGGCAAGTGTAACTTCAATTTTAACTAAAGGTTTGAATGCAGCAATCGATGCGTATAACGCTTCTGCGGGTTCAAATGGAGCAAATGTTGGTCATGTTAATATTTATACAGATACAACTAATGGTAACCTGGATATTGCAAGTGCTACAAAAGGAACTTCCTCCAATATCTCCATGCAGTTCGGTAATGCAACATCTGTAGGTGAAGTATTCTTTGGTGGTAGTGGCGCGACGGGTACTGTCTTCCAAGTTGGTGGTGCATCTGGATTTATGTCAGGGGCAACTTCGATTGGTACTGCTACATATAGTGGTCCTCAAGTTGCTACAACAGATCAAATCACATTCGCAATTAATGGCGTTACAATGAATACTACGTTTAATGCTGGTGTTCTTTCTGGAGTAATTTCTGGTGGAACGACTTCCTTGGCTTCTGGAGCTACCATACTTGCTAATGCGATTAACGCAGCAATTTCCGGATACAATTCGGGGGCTGGTCTTAATGCAGCAGACCCACGATATATCCAAGCGGTTACTTCTTCTACTACTTCTGACGGTAGAATTGTGATTTCATCACAGTCGGGTCCTATTAATTTCTCTGAAATTACTGGTCATAACACAATTAATGGGCTTGGTTTAACACAAGCACAAACAGAAGCAGGCGGCGCTGGCGGCTTGACTTTCCAAATCGGTGCTAACAGAGGTCAAAACCTTACTTTCGGAATTAAAGATATGCGTACTGCAGCTCTAGGTATTGCTGGTATTGATGTATCCACTCAAGCAGGAGCATCTGCAGCTATAACTAATCTTGATACTGCACTCTCAGCCGTTTCAACACAACGTGCAAACCTTGGTGCTGTACAAAATCGTTTGGAGCACACAATCAACAACTTGAATACTGCTTCTGAGAACCTAACTGGTGCTGAGTCCCGTATTCGTGATGTTGATATGGCGAAAGAAATGATGACCTTCACTAAAAACAACATCCTTTCCCAAGCAGCACAATCCATGCTTGCTCAAGCTAACCAACAACCACAAGGCGTACTTCAATTGCTACGTTAATATCAATAAGTTTTCTCGAAAAGGGTTTGGCCATAGGCCAGACCTTTTTTTGTTGAAATAAGTCGTATTACTGCAGACAAGGTATTAATATGTAGTAATTTCCAATGATATATTACTGCATTTGCTAATAATGTGATGTTAATCTGCCGATAACATTAGTATTAAGTGTAACTAAAAGATGGAGGACCCAAAAATGCTAGTTAATCTTCTAAGTGAAACTATTGAATACAGTAATGATAAACAAGGCATCGATTTATTATTTAACAATTTGGCTATTTTGTTGGCAGAAGACAAGTATTTTTTGAGTCATATACTATTAAATGATAACGAAATATATAGTGATTTTCGGATGAAAATTGAAGATGAAATTAAACAGATTGAATCATTACAGATTATTTTACTTACTCCAGTTGAAAGAAAAATAGAGACTATTAATACTCTTTTTGACTATTTGACGAGTGCGCTACCTTCATTGCACGTTTTGGTAGAACGGTTATATCAAGGTGATGAAGAGAAAGTAAGTAGCTCGCTTTCTGAATTCTCCGAGGGGGCACAATGGGTCATATCAGCACTTCATTATTTGCAAGAATCGGAAGCAAGCTCGTCTAATAATCTTTTTTTTCGTGAGACCCTATCCAAGCTACAAGCGCAATTTATTCAAATGTTTAGCTCTCTTCAAGAAAAGGACTTTATTGGTTTGGCTGATTTAATAACTTACGAACAGATACCTCTGTTGCAGCTGTTGAACGACTATGTAGAAGGCTTACAGAAGGTGGGGAAAAAATAATGTATTGGAACGATAATGAAGCGTTTCTTGCAAGAAAGTTTCCGCAAGTACTTCAATTTCTAAAAGATAAGCGCTCAATTTTCGAACAAGAGCCAATAGAAGTAATTACTTCAAAATCAGGGCAACCCATTATTCAAATAAGAACAAATGAAAAAATATTGTCTTTTCATAGTCAATATGACCCTATATTTGAAGCGAAAAAAATTATAGAAAAGTATGCTGATGAACTGCAGAAAGCAAAGCATGTACTATTTTATGGATTTGGATTTGGTTATCACGTTGAACAAATAGTTGAGCAATACCCGGAAATTAATTATTCTGTTTTCGACCCATTCCCAGTTGTATTTGGAGAATGTATGAAATATCGTTCTTATCGCCAAGTAGGCTTGCATAAGGCTATTAATATATATTTAGACAATCTAGCGGACTTCTACATGAACCATTTTGCTAGTCAAGGTTTAGGAGATGTAATTATTATTCCTCATCCTACCTATGAGCGAATTTTTTCTACACATTATAAGACTTTTTTAGAGAAGTTCAGAACACAACTCCAAGAACAGCGTTTATCTATTGGTGTAAATAACTATTTTCAACGGTTGTGGACGGTCAACAGCATGGCGAATTTTTCAAAAGTTATGCGTACACCTTCTATTATAGGGACTAAGAAAAAGTACTTTGAAGGAAAACCAGCTGTAATAGTATCAGCAGGACCGTCTTTAGAAGAAGAATATGAAAGATTGAAAAAAATCAAAGAAAACGGTCTTGCTTATATAATTGCCGTTGGCTCGGCTAATAAAGCTCTAATTAATCAAGGGATATATCCTGATGCAATTTGCACCTATGATCCTTCAACAGTCAATCATTTAGTATTCCAAGAAATAATTGATCAAAAAATAGAAAATATTCCTTTAATCTTTGGTTCTTCAGTGGGTCTGCAGACATTGGAACTTTATCCAGGTCCTAAACTTCATATGATTACTAGTCAAGATTCTATCTCTAATTTTCTTATTGGTGAAGAACGCTTGTATCAACAGTTCGGCAATCAAGTGGTTTTGGATGCACCTTCAGTAGCCATTATAGCGTTAGAAGTACTTAATAAACTTGAGTGCAGTGAAGTCATTTTAGTTGGACAAAACTTCGCATATAAAAATAACAAGTACTACACTAGTGGTGTTAGTTACAGCGATCGTAGCACGGAATTGACAACTCACGATTTAGAAACGGTTATTGAGATTGAGAGTGTGGATGGTGGGAAAGTCATCACTAGTGCCGCACATAACTCGAGTCGTATGGCGATGGAACAATATATTACTACTATGAATTCCAAAATTATGATTTATAATACTACAACAAACGGAGCAAAGATTAAGGGAGCTGAGTTTATTGCATTAGAAGATGTTATAAACCGCTTTCTTCATGAACGTATTGTTGAATCCAATTGGTTTGAGATCGAAGATGAGAGTGATTACGATTTTACATATATTATTGAGAAAATGAAGATCTTGGAGAAAGATTTCGAGGATCTTGATAAACTGGTTATTGATATTGTTAGAGCAGTAAAAAAACTTGAAACAGTTGCTTTACTACGCCATAATGCTCAAGTTCAAAAATTAATTGAAAAATTTAATAGATATAATCAGCGACTTTACGACAATCAATACTATAAGGTTTGTTTGCAGCCAATGGTTAGATTGGAATATGCTATGTTGCAAAAGGATCTTGGTAAAATCCAAAAAGAAACTGATGTATTTGAAAAGGCAAACTTAATAATTAACATATTTGGTAGTTATATTTACTCTTGCCAGTTAGCAATGCGAGATACTTCTGTGTTTTTTAAACTATTAGTTTCCACGTTCGAGAAGTCGGAAGAAGCAGAAATTAAACAGGGGGCATTTTAGATATGAAAACAAGCCAAATGGATCTTTGGACAAGTGAATTCGGTGCAGAATACACAGAAAGAAATACTTTCTCTGTAGGTGAACTTGATGATATTTATAGAGCTCAATATGGATATACTCGTTCAGAAATGAATCAAAAATTTCTTTCTGACAAGAAAATCGATAATTTATTGGAAGTTGGTTGTAATGTAGGGAATCAGCTTCGTAATCTGCAGAGTTTAAAGTACGAAAATTTATACGGTATTGAGCTTCAGTCTTATGCTGTTGAGAGAGCAAAACAATTATCAAAAGGAATCAACATTATTCAAGGACATGCTTTTGATTTGCCTTTCAAGAATCAATATTTCGACTTAGTATATACAAGTGGTGTTTTAATTCATATTGCTCCAGAAGATATTTCCAAAGCATTGAATGAGATTTATCGTGTTAGCAAACGCTACATCTGGGGCTTAGAATACTATTCTGAAGCTTATGAAGAAAAAGATTATCGCGGTAATCAACAGGCCATGTGGAAAACAAATTTCTGTGAGTTGTATTTAAAACAATTTCCTGATCTTATTTTAGTTAAAGAAGAAAAGTATAAATATTTGCAAAATGATCAAATCGATCAAATGTTCTTACTTGAAAAACCAGTTAAGGGTTGATATAAATGAAACCTTTCCTTTCAGGAAATAAGGTGTACTTGCGCCAAATCGAGCAAGAAGATTTATTTGGTCCGTATATGGACTGGTTCCATGACTCAGAGGTAACACATCATATGCTTAAAGGAGCGCTTCCACTAAGCCGGAAGCAACAGCAAGATTATTTTGATCAAGTCATTAATAATTCTACTAATTTGATTCTTGCTATTATCCATAAGGAAGATAATGCTCATATTGGTAATGTAGGCCTCCATAACATGGATGCTATACATCGCTTTGCTGAAATGGGTGTTATTATTGGAAATAAGGATTATTGGGGGAAAAAGTTGGGCGAAGAAGCTATTCGGCTTATTTGTGAACATGGATTTAACCAACTAAATCTAAATCGAATTGAGCTTGGTGTTATTCATTCTCATAAATCTGCTATACGTCTTTATGAAAAATTGGGGTTTAGGCATGAAGGAGTTAAACGAAACCATATTTTCAAACACGGTAATTATGTTGACGTTGTCTTAATGGCGATGTTAAAGGGAGAGATGCTTTGATGTTCTCTTCTGTAGTTATTGGTTTAGGTCAAATAGGACTCATGTATGATTTTGAAGAGAAGCGAGTGCACCCATCTAGTCATTGTTTGGCCTATGAGACGAATAGTCACATAAACTTGGTGGCTGCTGCTGATGTGAATGTCACAAGAGAATCAGACTTGCATAGAATTGCTGCGAAGACAAGGTTTTATAACAACTACTTGGAAATGCTTAATGAAAATAGTCAAGTTGACATAGTTAGTATTTGTACTCCCCCAATTAATCGATTTAATGAGCTAAGAGAAATTATTGAAATTTCAAGAGCAAGGATTATTTTTTGTGAGAAGCCTTTAGCTTTAAATATTGAAGAGGCAGAGCATATCTTAAAGTTAGTCCAGACTTATAACGGTATCATAGTTCCTAATATATCTAGACGTTGGATTCCTGAGTTTATTCAAATCAGAGACTTTATCCGCAGTAATCAATATGGCTCTCTTCAAAAGATTCATGCCAGATATACTAGAGGCATATATAATTCTGGAACTCATTTATTTGATTTGATCCGTTGGCTTACATCGGATATAACAGAAGTTTTTACGGCCAATCAAGTTCTAACATCAGCAGACAAAGATAATGATCCTTCATATAGTTTTTTGTTTAAGCTTCAGGATGGACAAACAGGCTATGCAGAAGCATTTGACGATAGACATTATTATTTCTTTGAAATCGATCTTTACTTTGAACGTGGAAAAATTGAAATCAAGCAAAGTGGCAATCAAATATTTTATTATGTAAATCGCGCGCATTCATTGTTTACGGGGTTTCAAGAACTTTATATCGAGAAGGAATTTGGCCAAATACTCACCCAATCTGCTCTAAAGTTAGCTATAGAAAATCTTATTTCTGTCTTAAATGAAAAAGATACGCCGTTTTGCAAATTAGAGGATGCATGCATTCCACTATATGTTGGACGAGCTATAGAGAGGTCTTTTCAGAGCAAAACATGGCAAAAAGTTGAGGTGACAATCTAGTGTTAATATATGAGGCAACTATAAAGAAATGGAACGACTTGCACAATATGAACAACTTTCGATTGAGGTATCCATCGGAAGTTGTTGTTCAATTTGTATTCCATCACTTCCCTAGGGGGAAAAGTCTTCGCTTATTGGATTTAGGAGCAGGTAGCGGAAGGCACACCTTCTTTCTAGCAAGTGAAGGATACAAAGTCACTGCATCGGATGTTTCCGATTCAGCTATCGATTATATTAATAAGATGACATTAGAGGGTGAATTTCATAATATTGAAACTTCAGTCAATTCAGCATCTCATTTACCTTTTGAGTCAGATTCTTTTGATGGCTGTATTTCTTACGCGGTTCTATATTACCTAACATATTCTCAAATAGAATTAGCTTTTCAAGAACTATTTCGTGTTTTGAAAAAAGATGGGGTCGCTTTTATTGTCGTAAGATCTACGGATGATCATCGTTTTCGAAAGGGAAACGAAATAGAGAAGAACACCTTTATTATTCATGAGAATGATTCCAATAAATCATCATTCCATGAGAACGGTATGACGATGCATTTCTTTTCAAGGGATGAATTAACTGAATTAACCTCATCATTTAGCCAAGTATTTATAGATCGAATAGATCAAACTATGAATAATTGTGAATTTGTTGAGAGTAATTTTTTAGTAAAATTAGTTAAGTGAGAGGTGTAATGAATCATGAGTAAATTAGCTTTGTTAGGCGGTACTCCAATTCGTAAAGAACCGATTCCTTGGGTGAATACTATGGGTGCTGAAGAAACAGAAGCTGTACTTAAAGTTATGGAATCAGGGAGCTTATCTGCTTTTTATGGTAGAGCGGGTAGTGGTTTTTTTGGTGGAAATAAAGTAAGAGAAATTGAAGATAGTTTTGCAAAGAAATTTGGTTCTAAGTTTGCTATCTCTGTAAATTCAGCCACGACCGCCCTTCATGCTGCAATTGCTGCCTGTGAAATAGGTCCGGGTGATGAGGTCCTTGTAACACCTTATACGATGGTTGCAACTGCTTCGGCCGTTCTTATGAACAATGCAGTGCCCGTGTTTGTTGATATAGATCCAGATACGTTTAATTTAAATCCTTTTGAAATGGAGAAGTGGATAACGCCGAGAACTAAAGCGGTTATTGTTACTAACCTCTTTGGTTTGCCAGCAGACCTTCCTGAAATTTTAAGAATCGCAAATAAACATAACTTGTACGTTATTGAAGATAATGCTCAGGCTCCTGGAGCTACCATTAATGGTAAATTTGCTTCTACTTTTGGTCATTTAGGCATATTTAGTTTGAACTATCACAAGGTTATTCATAGTGGTGAAGGCGGTATCATTGTAACAGATGATGAAGACTTAGCGCGCCGCTGCCAGTTAGTACGGAATCATGGTGAAATGGTTGTTGATGATGTAAATGATTGGGAAACCGTTGTCCTTGGAAATAATTATAGGATGACCGAGTTACATGCGGCTATTGGAATTGAACAGTTAAAGAAATTGGATGGATTTCTTGTGAAAAGAAGAGCATTAGCAGATATAATAACAAATAAGCTAGCGCAAATACCGGGCATTAAAGGAGTAACGACTCCAGAAGGATACGAGCACTCCTATTACGTATATCCAATTGTATTTGAAAGTGAAATCTGGGGTATTTCTCGACAAGTTTTTACGGATGCTTTGAAGGCAGAAGGATTCCCTGTTTATGGAGGATATCAAAAGCCGATTTATATGCTTCCTATGTACCAACATAAAAAAGTGTATAATCAAACAACGATTCCTTTTTCTTTGATTGATAATCCAATCCAGAAATATGAGAGAGGGATATGTCCAGTTGTAGAAGAATTGTATGATAACAAATTTATTTCAGCAGATATATGCCGAGAGCCTTTTACTGCGGCAGATATTGATGATTTTTGCGCAGCTATTTTGAAAATATGGGAAGAACGGGACCAGCTTTATGACCATCAAAAAGATTCTGTTTCTTTCTCATGATCCAGGTGGTCATGATGTAATTAAACCTTTGGTTGATCGTGCGGAAATATTAAATCTTCCACACTCTTTTTATGGAACACATACCGATGTCGTACAGTCCGGAACTAAATTTGATTACACTGCTACTTTGAGCAAAATTGAAGTAGAGTTAGCGAACAATGAGTTTTGTGGTCTTGTAACAGGCACTAGTTGGGGAAGTAGTTTGGAGCAAACGGTGATTCAATTATTTGAATATAAAGGTGTGCCCACCCTAACAGTACTTGATTACTGGTCCAACTACATGGAACGGTTAGAAATTCAAGACAAAGCACACATCTTTCCAACGTATTATATTGTAATGGATGAGATAGCACGAGAAGAAGCAGTTGATCATGGAGTACCGGAATCCATTATTCGTGTTCTCGGACATCCAGGAATGGACACTATTATTCAGAGAAGTCAAAGTCAAATTAAATCGGGTCGTCATTTAATATCGGATACAACCATGAAAGTATTATTTCTTTCCCAACCTTTGTCCGTTTTATACGGAAATGAGCTTGGTTTTACAGAAAAAGATGCTATTGAGGATTGTCTCAGCTTTTTTACTAACAATCATCATTATACATTCGATATTAAGTTACACCCAAAAGATCAAGAATATCTTAAAGTGCTATATAAAGAAAGATTGGTGGAGGGGCAATTGCTAGACCTACTGCCAAACTATCATTTAATCATAGGAATGTCGACAATGGGGTTATTACATTCATATTTAATGGGTGTACCAGCATTGAGTTATCAGCCTAACTTGCAGGGAAACGATACCTCTATCACAAGTAAGCTGAATCTACTCCCCGCTTTTTATACGAAGGAAAAGTTGTATGATTTTTTTAATAGTTCCTTGGTGGACTATATAAATTTATATGAAATTAAGCTAAAGAAAAATCAGCTTCTATGGTTGGATGGCAATTCAACAGTTAGAGTAATAGCTTTTATTAAGGAGGTATTTTCCTTATAATGCAAATTAGTGCAGTTGTTGCTTCTCGCATGACTTCATCCCGTTTACCAGGCAAGATTATGATGGATCTCGCAGGTCAACCGGCTCTTATTAGGCTAATAGAGAGATTAAGAAAATCTCGATATATCAATGATATTGTTATAGCAACCACAATAAATAAAAGTGATGATATTGTTGAGGATACTGCAAAGGAACAAAAAGTATTGTGTTATAGGGGAAGCGAAGAAGATGTTCTCTTAAGGACATTGCGAGCAGCTGAAGTAACTAATACTGATTTAATTATACAGATTACAAGTGATTGTCCTTTAATGGATGCAGAAACCATAGATGTCGTAATAGAACGGATGTTAGAGAATCCATATTTAGATTTCGTCACAAATCAAATGTTTCTTACGTATCCACTAGGATTTGGAGTTGAAGTTTTTCGAACTTCTCTTTTAAAAGAAATAGAACAGCTTACTCAGGATCCTGCAGATCGTGAACATGTTTCTCTTTATATCTATGAACGTCCCGAAACCTTTCATCTTAGTAATATTGAAGCTCCTGTTTACTTGAGACGCCCTAATTTTCGTCTTACCTTGGATACTGTAGAAGACTATGAATTAATAAGAAAAATTTACGAAGAGCTTTACCCAATCAACAAGAATTTCGACCTATACCAAATTGTTAACTTTCTAAGCAAAAACACTGAGCTTCTTTCAATTAATAGTACTATACAGCAACGAAATGCCCGATAATGATAAGGAGTGTCCAACAATGGCAGGGTTCTTTCATAATAAGAAAATCTTAATAATTGGTGGAACAGGTACAATTGGTCAAGGTCTTCTCAAGCATATTTTGTTAGAGAATCCAGCTGTCGTTCGTATTTTCAGTAGAGATGAACATAAACAATTTGAGCTTCAACAACATATGAAAGATTTCACAAATATTCGGTATTTAATTGGTGATGTTCGCGATAGTGATCGTGTACTTCGTGCTATGCGTGATATTGATTATGTATTTCATGTTGCAGCGATGAAGCATGTTCCGTTCTGTGAATATAATCCGTTTGAAGCGGTACAAACAAATATTATTGGAACCCAAAATGTTATACAAGCCTCAATATCTGCAGGCGTAAAGAAAACAATATTTACAAGTACAGATAAAGCGATAGCTCCTACTAACACGTATGGGGCGTCAAAATTAATGGCCGAAAGATTAATTGCTTCAGCTCAATATAATAGCGGTTCTCATGGTACTGTATTCGCGGCGGTTCGTTTCGGTAATGTGATGGGTTCAAGAGGATCTGTTATCCCATTGTTCATAAACCAAATTCAAAAAAATCGCCAAATTAGCATTACTGATCCTACTATGACAAGATTCATGATGACACAACAACAGGCAACTTCATTGACGATTAAAGCCATGGAGCTAGCTAATGGCGGGGAAATTTTTGTACTAAAGATGCCTGTACTAAAATTAGATGACTTAGCTAATGCTGTAATCGAGCTTGCTGCTCCAAAGTTTGGAATAGATCCTTCTGAGGTACAGATCAAAGCAATAGGTCTTAGAACAGGAGAGAAGATGTTTGAGGAATTAATGACTGAGATAGAAGCGAAGGATGCTATAGAGCAAGAGGACATGTTCGTTATTGTGAATCCACTATTAGATAAAGCAACTACGCACACTCTTAAGAAGAAAGCTGAGCCTCATTCTTACAGCTCTCACGAGCAAATGCCGATTTCTAAAAAAGAAGTGATTAGTATGGTCGAGGAATTCTTATCAGACTATACTATCTATAAGGGATAGATATGAATATAAAGAAATTGAGTTTAGAACAAAAAATTGCTGATACTTTTCAAAGGAAATATTGTGTCCTAGTTGGCTCGGGTACATCGGGATTAACTTTATTGTTTCAAGCATTGCAGCTTTCTTCAAATCAGAGGCCTTTGTTTCCCAGTACAAGTTGTCTAGTAGCCTATAGTGCTGCAATGTATGCGGGAACAACACCAGAATTCTCTGATATATCACTTTCTGATTTTACAATGGATCTGACTAAGCTTGAAGAGGCCTTGCAAAATAATCGGCAGATTAAATATATTGTACCTACTCATTTGTACGGTCATATATATGATGTGGAAACAATTCAATCCATTGCTAACAAATATAGTGTGCAAGTAATCGAAGATGCTGCCCAGTCTATGGGAGCTTCGTATAAAGGGAAGCCTTGTGGATCATTTGGTCTTGCCAGTATTCTTAGTTTTGGTCATACTAAAGTTCTTGAAGCAGGACATGGTGGAGCTGTATTGACCGATGACTTAGTACTCTATAATGAAATATGTAAATTAGAAAAGAAACTTCAGGAAAATTTTCTTAAGGGAAGTCATTTTTCTGTAAATGATATGCAAGAAAATTACAGAAAAGAATACTACGAAAGTATTCGAAACCAAACTGCTTGGAATAAGAACTCTACTGAAAATCTGTTAAATATACAGACTAATTATAAAGATTGTTTTGTTATGCCATATCAGCCAACTTATTCAGAGAAAATTGCTCTTTTGTTAGATTCCCTTTCTGATAAAACCGCACTGAGATTAGAGAACGCTCAATTGTATAAAGATTTATTAAGCAGAGATGATATTGACTTAGCGCAAATCCATGAGGGAAGCACTTCGTGGAGATTCACTTTTAGAATGGATTCCAACAAACGGGACTCATTACTAGCATACTTGCGTTCGAAGAATATTCATTGCAGCTCGTGGTATCCTTATTACCCGAGGCTTTTTGAAGGAAATGAAATTCATTTGAACAGTTTGATTTTGGAAAAAGAGGTAGTAAATTTATGGGTGGACGGGACATATAGCAAAGAACAAATAAAGGATATATGTACTCATGTTAATGAATGGGACTTTCATGCTTGTTCTTAAGGAGTGTTATTTATCAAATTCGTAACCATCATTCAAGCAAGAATGGGCTCAGAGAGGCTACCAGGTAAAGTGCTTTTACCTCTTGGAGATAGTTGTGTTCTAGATTATGTAATTTCGCGAAGTAAACATTTCCTATCTGATGAAGTAGTTGTAGCGACAACAGAGAATCCTTTGGACGATATACTTACCGAATGGTGTAAGGATTACCAAATCCCTTATTTTCGAGGTTCGGAGCAGGATGTCCTTTCTCGGTTTTATGATTGTGCTAAACAGTATGACGCTGATTACGTAATACGAGTTACTTCGGATTGTCCTTTTGTTGACTTTAAACAAGCCAGAAAAGGAATGGATACCTTAAGGAACAATCCTGTTGATTTTGTAGTATTTCCAGAAGATCAACCGAGAGGATTAACCGTAGAAATCGTTTCATTCGAAGCGTTAGCGTATTTTCATACTAAGGGGCATGAAGCAAGGCATCGGGAACATGTAACTTACTATGGATATGAGTTTATTGAGGAATTTAAGACGGTTTCATGTGATATTCCACTAAAGATGAAAGAATCTAATTTGAGAATTACCTTAGATACTGAAGATGATTATGAATTATGTAAAAAATTAGCTGATGTATATCCCGATAAACTTATTGATTGTGAACATATTGTTGATTTCTTGGTAAAACATCCGGAAGTCGCATCCATAAATTCACATATAATACAAAAACCAGTCATATAGGTGAGGACTATGAATGTAATTATTAGAACAGATGCATCTGTTGAAATAGGGACTGGCCATGTTATGCGTTGTTTAGCACTTGCTGACTACCTCAAAAAAAATTATCATGCTAATGTAACATTTGTATGCAAAACAGCTATGGGGAATCTATGTGATTGGCTTGAAGACAAAAGTTACAATGTCGTCAGGTTAGATCAGGAACTTAATTGGGAACAAGATGCTTATGGGACGATTAAAGCAATTAATCAATTATTTATGAAGGTAGATTGGATAATAGTCGATCATTACGGATTAGATTATCAATGGGAACAAAAATTACGAGAGAAAACTCGAAGTATTATTGTCATAGATGATCTAGCAAATCGTAACCATGATTGTGATGTATTGATCGATCAGAATCTTGATTTGGATATGCAGACGAGATACATAGGTAAGACACCTCCAAATTGCCAGCTGCTATTAGGGCCGCAATATGCTTTTCTTAGAGAAGAATTTTATTGGGAAAGAAAGAAGCTCACCCAACGAAGCGGCACTGTAAAACGTGTTCTCGTTTTTCTTGGGGGAAGTGATCCATATAATACAACATTTAAAGTAATAACTGCACTATCCAAACTTGATTTAGGAAATAGAAAGATAGATGTTGTGATAGGCGCATCGAATCCGTATAAAAACCAAATCGAGGAATTTTGTAAGCGTGATAGTCATTTCTGCACACATTTCCAAGTTTCAAATATGGCAGAAATGATGGCAAAATCGGATTTGGCCATTGGAGCTGGCGGTATAACCACATGGGAAAGATGCTTCCTAGGATTACCATCGTTCACTATTCTATTGGCTGAAAATCAAAGACGATCAACAGAGGCTGTTGAATCAACTGGAGCTACACGTTGTTTAGGATGGGAAGCAACATTAAATGATCAGGTGATTGCCGAACAAATATCCAAAGCATTTGAACAGAAAGAAATGCTCCTAGAGATGAGTCATAAAGCTCTTCTACTCATGGGCAACAGCGAATGCCAAGGAATTGCTGCTATTTTCGATAAAATTAAGGACAAGTTGTAAAGTGAGAAGGTGACTTATGCGGAAACTATTAATCTTAGGAGCGGGAAACTTGCAAATTCCTTTGATTCGTAAAGCGAAAAGCAAAGGGATTTATACTATTGCAGCTGATATGAACAATGATGCTCCTGGAAAATTTGAGGCAGATGAGTTTCATCCTATCAGTACTAATAACACAAATGAGTTATTGAAACTAGCTTGTCAAGAGGATGTGTCTGGGGTTATTACAAATTCGGATTATCCTATGCGAACCACAAGTTCAATTTCACAAGAACTGGGTCTGATTGGTTTAAGTCCTGTGACAGCATTAATTGCTACTAATAAGCTGTTGTTACGTGAGATACTAAGTGAAAGTGGCATTTTATCACCGAAGTTCGCCAAAATAACCAAAGAGGCAGATATTAATTATCAGGTTGAAAATATTGGTTTGCCTTTCATTCTCAAACCGGTTGATTCTTCGGCAAGCCGTGGTGTTTTTAGAATTGATCATAACGAAGAAATTAAACTAGCGTATGAACAATCATTGCTTTCATCTAAAAATCAAATTCTGATTATGGAACAATACATAACTGGAAATGAGTACTCCGTTGAGAGTATTACCATTAAAGGGAAAACAAAAATGATTGCGATTACGGAAAAAAGTACTACAGGAGCACCGCATTATGTAGAGTTAGGGCACATAATACCAGCTAACTTATCTCATGATAGGTATGAGCAAATAGAAAATTTGATTAAGTCTGCCTTATATGCAATTGGCTTCTCAAATGGTGTAGCCCACACTGAATTGAAAATTAATGATGAAGGTATATTTATTATCGAAATTGGGCCGCGTTTAGGCGGGGATTATATTACTTCTGATCTTGTACCTCTAGCAACTGGTTATGACATGTTGGGGAATAACATTAATCTTATTCTAGATGAACCGATTATTGAGGAAATATCCATAAATAGGTTCGCTGGCATTGTCTTTTTTACCGCTCCATCAGGTAAATTAATGGAGATAAGGGGCTTAGAGTTCCTGAGAACAAATAAGAAAATAGTGCGTTATGAATTCTTTGTTGGAATTGGCGATATAGTTTCTCAATTGCGCAGTAGTCTCGATCGTGTAGGATATGCTATCGTGGTTGATGATAGTTATGATGCTTTTTGTTCAATGCTAAATGAATTGAAAAAAAATGTATCATTTGATATAAATTAATTTAACACTTAAGTTTGGAGGGGATAATTTGAGTGAGATAACGGTTGGTAAATTTCGCATAGGTTCTGGTCATAGACCATTCATCATCGCAGAAATGTCCGGAAATCATAATCATTCACTGGAAAGAGCATTAGCTATTGTAGATGCTGCCGCAGCATCAGGCGCACATGCATTAAAATTGCAAACTTACACAGCGGATACAATGACTCTTGACTTGTCAGAGAGAGAATTTTTTATAAGTGATTCCGAAAGTCTATGGAAAGGGACCTCCTTACATAAATTATATGGGGAAGCCTACACTCCATGGGAGTGGCACAAACCGATTTTTGATCGTTGTCGTGAACTAGGGATGATAGGGTTTAGTACACCATTTGATGAGTCATCTGTTGAATTTCTAGAGTCGTTAGATGTTCCGCTTTACAAAATAGCTTCATTCGAAAACACGGATCTGCCTTTGATTAGGAAAGTTGCTTCTACACGAAAACCAATGATTATTTCGACTGGTATGGCCACTGCAGCAGAGCTGGACGAAACAGTAAGAGCGGCACGTGAAGCGGGTTGTCAAGATATCGTTTTGTTGAAGTGTACAAGCACATATCCTTCAACTCCAGACAACACGAATATATTGACGATTCCGCATATGAAGGAGTTATTTCAATGCCAAGTAGGGTTATCTGATCATACGATGGGTGTTGGCGTAGCGGTGGCAAGTGTTGCTGTAGGTGCAACTGTTATTGAAAAGCATTTTACTCTTCGACGTGCGGATGGCGGCGTTGATTCGACTTTTTCTATGGAACCTGAAGAGATGGCTGCTTTGGTTATTGAAAGTGAGAGGGCATGGCAATCTCTCGGTCATATTAGCTATGGTCCCACGGATAAAGAGAAGGCGTCACTACAATATCGCAGATCCCTATATATCTCCGAAGATATCCAAGCGGGAGAAGTCCTAACTGACAAAAATATGCGTGCAATTCGTCCAGGTTTCGGACTGCCGCCTAAATATTATGACATTCTGTTGGGGAAACGAGTACAAACAGATGTGAAAAAGGGTACACCAGTAACATGGGAACTATTTCAATGATTACTCAGGAGGCACAAAAAATGAATGTATTATTAACCGGCGGAGCCGGCTTCATCGGGCGATGGGTCGCTAAAAGGTTGCTTGCAGACGGCCACCAAGTCTGGATTCTTGATGATCTGTCCAATGGTCGTCAAGATAATTTAGATGAGTTTCGTGACCATTCTGGGTTACGTGAAATCATCATTGGTGATATCAAAGATGAAGCGCTTCTAGAGCGTTTATTTTCGTCTGTAAACTTCGAGATCTGTTATCATCTTGGAGCTTCCATTAATGTTCAAGATTCTATTGATGACCCTCGTACGACCTTTAATAATGATGCTGTAGGTACATTCTATGTCATGGAACAATGTCGCAAGCATAACGTTAAAGTTGTGTTTATGAGCACGTGTATGGTGTATGATCGTTGTACGGATGAAACAGGAATAACAGAGCTTCATCCTACGAAGCCTGCTTCTCCATATGCAGGGGCGAAAATTGCTGCTGAGAACATGGTACTCTCCTATTATTATGCCTATGACCTTCCTGTGGTTGTAATCCGACCTTTTAATACATACGGGCCTTTCCAAAAGACGGGCGGAGAAGGCGGAGTGGTCGCTATTTTCCTAAGAAATAAATTAAATGGCAATGATCTCAATATTTACGGTGAGGGTACTCAGACACGTGATCTACTTTATGTAGAAGACTGTGCTCGTTTCGTGGTTGAATCGGGATATTCCGATGCCGTCAATGGTCAAATTGTCAATGCGGGTCTTGGCCGGGATATCTCCGTTAATGATTTGGCAAAGCTTATTGTTGGCGATGAATCGAGAATTAAACATGTTCCTCATATCCATCCCCAAAGTGAAATTCAGAAATTGCTTAGCAATTACGATAAAGCGAAATCTCTACTTGGATGGGAGCCTCAATTTTCTCTCGAGGAAGGTATTTCTCGCACGGAACAATGGATACAAACAAGTCACCTGATGTAATAGGTGGCTTGTTTTATAATAGGGGAGGTTCGTTCAAATGAATCAATTAGCTATTAACGGTGGAAATCCAGTTAGACCTACCCTGTTACCTTATGGTCAGCAGTGGATTGATGAAGAAGATATTCAATCTGTTCTTGATGTTTTGCGAGGCGAACTAATCACTCAAGGGCCTAAGATTGCAGAGTTTGAACAAAAGGTAGCTAAGTATGCAGGTACGAAGTACGCGGTCGCTTTTTCAAGTGGAACTGCTGCTTTGCATGGAGCTTGTTTTGCCGCGGGCATTGGTCCGGGTGATGAGGTCATTACTTCGGCCATCACATTTGCAGCAAGCAGTAATTGCGTATTGTATCAAGGCGGTACCCCTGTTTTTGCAGATATTAATCCACTAACTTATAACATAGATCCTCAAGATATCCGAGCTAAATTATCATCTCGCACGAAAGCTATTATTCCTGTTGATTTCACTGGACAGCCTGTGGAGATGGATGAGATCCGACAGATTGCTAATGAACATAACTTGATCATTATTGAAGACGCCGCCCATTCTATAGGTGCTACTTACAAAGGTCGTAAAGTAGGCACACTTGCCGACATGACAATGTTCAGCTTTCATCCTGTCAAACACGTAACTACAGCTGAGGGCGGCGTTATTGTTACCAATAACGAGGATTTTTATTATAGAATGCAGCTTTTCCGTAGTCATGGAATCACGAAAGATCCTTCTTTGTTAACTCACAATGAGGGTCCTTGGTATTATGAAATGCAAGAATTAGGATACCACTATAGAATGCCTGATATGCAAGCAGCTTTGGGCATTACCCAAATGGATAAGTTAGATCGTTTCGTTGCAAGACGTAGAGAAATCGCTTCTTATTATCAATCAGAATTGAGTGGGCTTCCTGGTATTACATTACCTCGTCAACATGAAGATACTTCATCTAGTTGGCACTTATTTATTTTGAGATTTGATTTGTCCAAGTCAAAGTTGTCGCGCAAAGAGATTTTTGAAGCATTTCGTGCGGAGAATATTGGAGTCAACGTTCACTATCTACCTGTTTACCTACACCCTTACTATGAAAAACTAGGCTACACAAAAGGCATTTGCCCCGAAGCTGAGACATTATATAAGGAAATAATAACTATTCCGTTATTTCCTAGAATGACAACCAAAGATATGGAAGATGTCGTGGGAGCGGTTCGTAAAATCCAAAATGAAACTTTCTAAGCCATCTAGAAAGTTTCATTTTTACTATTACAGTTTATCTTCGCTTAGCCGATAATAAAGGTATATATTTTATTAGTGGAGGTTATCTAAATGGCTAGCGATTTTTCTGTTGGAAACGGAGCTTCATTCTCAAGTGCATCGATTGGTAATACCCCAATTGTTAGCCCTTCCCCTTCCCCCAAAGAACCAGATGTTAATGTTACCGAGAACATTCAAACAACTAGTGATTTAAAGAAAATTGAAATGGAAGGGGCACCTGTTACATACGGTGACCAGCAGATTATCAAAGCTATTGAACGTGCTAATAAAGAGCTGCAAGGACGGACAACTTCCTTCGAATTTTCAATTCACGAGAAAACGAAGCAAATCATGGTAAAGGTACTCGATAAAGATACTGGTGAAGTTATTCGCGAGATTCCCCCAGAGAAAACGTTAGATATGGTAGCTAAGCTATGGGAAATGGCAGGAATTATGGTAGATGAAAGAAGATAGGGAGAACGAAATAAAAAAGGAGTTGAAGTAACATGGTGACAAGAATGTCTGGGCTTGCCTCCGGCATGGATATTGACTCAATGGTCACGAAACTGATGACTGCTGAAAGAATACCCTTAAATAAATTAAATTCAAATAAACAGATTTTAACATGGCAAAGAGATCAATATCGGACTATCAACAGTAAAGTATTAGACTTCCGCAATACGGCTTTTAATATGAAATTAGACGCTGCATATTTGGCAAAGAAAGCTTCTTCGAGTGACGATTCGGTTGCCTCAGTTACGGCTTCTGCTAGTGCTACGGAAGGTAATTACAAGCTTGAGGTTACTGCGCTAGCTAAGGCAGCAAATTTAACCTCAGGGGATTTAATGGCGGGGGCTGGTGACGCTACGAAGACTCTTGGGACTGTTGCTGGTGTACCAGGGTTAGGTTTGGCGGGAAATACTACTCTTGTTATTACGGGGGGCAAAGGATCCGCGAATATTCAAGTGAATACTACGGATACACTAAGCCAATTTGTTACTAATGTTAATGCAAAGTCAAGTATTACAGGTGTGAAGTTAAGTTATGATTCTACGTTAGATAGCCTCTTTTTTGTTTCTTCGTCTACGGGGGATGCGGCTAAGATCGATTTGAAATCTACAGACCCCGATCTTCTTGGAACAGTTTTGAAATTGCCAGGTGCTGGAGCGGGGGCAACAACTTCAGAAACGGAAACCGGAACTAGACCTACTCCCTTTGCTAGTTCGACAGCGGTTATTGATCCAACTCTTACTGCGACACAAACCTTACGTATTACCTATCAACCAACGGGTGTTGGAGCTCCAAATAATTATGATGTACAAATTACTAAGGGTAAAACAATTGGACAACTAGTTGATGACATCAATGGCTCTCCTTTAGGGCAAACGGGTGTAACGGCTTACCTTGATTCTACAGGACAACTTGCTTTTATGAATCCTGATAATACCCATCATCTTACGTTTACTGATCAAACTGCAGATGGTACGGATATAGTTGACAAGTTAGGATTAACTTCTTCCACAAGATCTGCTGGTCAGGCATTCAATACTGTAAGCAAAGCTGGGAACAATGCTTCTGTTAAATTTAATAATGTCGTCGGATCATATGCTACGAACACTTTCACGATTAACGGATTGACCTTTACTGCCAAAAAAGAAGGTGCCGCTGCTACGACTAATTTAACAGTAAGTGAAGATGTAGACACGATTTATAATAATATTAAGGGTTTTGTAGATAAATATAATGATTTAATCTCCACTGTGAATACGAAAACTAGTGAAACTCGATATCGTGACTTTACGCCTCTTACAGATGAACAAAAAAAAGCAATGAAAGACGATGATATTAAAGCTTGGCAAGACAAAGCACAATCAGGCCTACTTCATAATGATGGTATTCTTACAAGTGGAATTTCAAACTTAAGGAGTTCATTGACTAAGACAGTATCAGGCATACCTACTAGTGATTTTAATCAGCTAGCTGAGATTGGTATCACAACAGGATCTTATCAGGAACAAGGTAAGTTATATATTGACGATACTAAGCTGAAAGATGCTATAGCCAACCATCCAGATCAAGTAAAGAAGCTTTTCACAGCTAATGATGGGATTACAACAAGTGATGATGGTCATGGTCTTGCAGTTCGTTTATATGATCAAGCTAAATCATGGAATGAAAAATTAATTGCTAAGGCAGGGGTATCGACAAGTGTCGACAGTGCCTATCTAATTGGAAAGAATTTAAAAAATCTTAATACAAGTATTGATAAAATGAACACGAAATTGACTGCTACCGAAACTCGTTATTACAATCAGTTTAATGCTATGGAATCGGCCATCAATAAGCTAAATTCACAAAGTTCATATTTGTCACAGTTAGGTAAATAAGGGAGCGTTGGATTATGATTCCACAACAACAGAATAAATATCTTGAAAACACCGTCCAAAACGCCACACCCGCACAACTACTAATTATGCTTTGTGATGGTGCCATTCGATTTTGCAAACTAGGTATTGAAGGAATCAATCATAAAAAGTATGATGACGCAAGTAAGTATCTTTTTCGGGTGCAAGATATTATTAAAGAATTTATAATAACACTTGATCAGAACTCAGCAATTGCTGAACAATTGCTCCCATTATATGAGTATTTTATCCAACGGATTATTGAGGCAAATACGAAAAAAGATCCGAACCCTGCTATTGAAGTTCTCGGTTTTCTAGTAGAACTAAAGGAAACTTGGTACCAAGCTGCTAAATCAGCTATGGCCGCTCCAGGCATTCGTCATGGATAAAATTGTTGAGGCCATTGTTGAGTTAACCACTCAGTTTGTGCAAGGGATTGAGGAGATAAGGTACGAAGATATAAATCCTTTTTTAGATCAGAGAGAGAGATTGCTCACGCAATTGAAGCAAGGAACATGGACACCTGAGGTTGTGAACAAGAATAAAGAGTTACTTGAATCGATTACGCCTTTGAATATTATTATCATGGCCAAGATTAAAGAGTTTAAGCAAGAGGCTGCCTTTCAATTAGGCAAGATGGAGCAGGCTAAAGTTCAAAAACAAGGCTATGATGTTCATTATTCATCGGATGCCGCTTATTTTGATAAGCGAATTGGAACTAATGGTATTTGAAGATAGCCCCAAAAGACTTGGAACTACAAAGTCTTTTGGGGTTATTTTATTTCTAACCATTATTGTGGACAAACTATTTCTAAAATGTTCTCTTGTGCATAAACCAACCACAATAAACCCAAGTTATCCAAAACCCTCCCCCCACAACCTGTGGATAATGTGTACAATTATGTGTATAACTTTGTTGATAAAATGTAAAGAAGCCCGATACGACAAGTTTTTACAAATTCTGCAGTTATCCACGGCTTGTATATACCCGAATTTTCAAAATATTTCATCAAATGGTAAGTTAGAAATTGACAGGTCAAGCAGGCTGGTGATATAGTCAAAAAGTAAGGGCTTACATTTTATTACTTTTTAAAACGAAAGGAATGTGTACGTTATGCAAGGTAAAGTAAAATGGTTTAACGCAGAAAAAGGGTATGGTTTCATTGAGCGTGAAGATGGTGGAGATGTATTTGTACATTTCTCCGCGATTCAATCCGAAGGCTTCAAAACGTTAGACGAAGGTCAGGCTGTAGAGTTTGACATCGTTGAAGGCGCAAGAGGACCACAAGCCGCTAACGTAAGCAGATTATAACCGCATTCGGCACCACAGTGCCGCTCGAATACATCTACGAATGAGCTAGCACCCTGGGAATAATCCTGGGGTGTTTTTTTGCATAATGGATAGATCGGAATTTAAAGGAATTATGAAGATGGGGGTGGAATGTAGTATAATGTAAGCAGGAAGGGAGATGTTGAACATGGAAATTAGCATTCGCGGAGAACACCTTGAAGTAACTGAAGCCCTCAGGGACTATGTCGACAAGAAATTGAACAGACTAGAGAGGTATTTTGAAGCTCCCCTTACATCAGATGTACAAGTAAAGCTTAGCGTGGTCAAAGGTTTACAAGCTATTGAGGTAGGTATTCCCCTAACAGGCGTGCTGCTGAGAGCTGAAGAACGCAACAATGATATGTATGCGTCGATTGATTTGGTCGTAGACAAGTTGGAGCGTCAGATTCGTAAGCATAAGACGAGAACAAACCGGAAAATTCGCCAAGAAGGCGGCAAGCGTGATTTATTTAAAGTGGAAACATCACCTGTTACTTATCTGGAAGAGGAAGATGACTTTGAACTGGTCCGCAACAAACGCTTCGATTTGAAGCCGATGGATGTGGAAGAAGCGATTCTACAAATGAACATGGTAGGCCATAATTTCTTCGTTTTTTCGAACATGGATACGGATCAAGTCAATGTAGTTTACAAACGTGATGATGGCAAGTATGGTCTGATTGAGCCGGCTGTTTAATAAGAAGCGGAGCAACTCGAGACATCCCTATAACAAAAAAATGAGCTTGATTCGATTTTGTCGAATTAAGCTTTTTCTTATGCATGCAATCGGGACATCGATTCAATACTATAGAAATAAGGAAAAACGTGATCTTTTCATCCGCCTTGGATGTTGTGTATTGATGTAGGAATGGTCATTTGTTGCGGCAAGACCGTCAAAAGTGGTACAATTTAAGGATACGAATGCAAGGGAAAGGGGTTCACCGATGCTAGGACTAGTGAAGAAAATTTTTGGTGATTCCAATGAACGGGAAATTAAACGGATGCTCAAGGCTGTTGATTATATCAACGACCTCGAAGCTAGCATTAAGCCGCTGTCCGATGAGGAATTGAAAGGCAAGACAATCGAATTCAGAAATCGCTTGGAAAAAGGCGAGGAACTGGATGATTTGCTGCCTGAAGCTTTTGCTGTCGTTAGAGAAGCAGGCTTACGTGTTTTGGGTAAACGTCATTACGATGTTCAGCTTATTGGGGGTATGGTGCTTCACGAAGGCCGTATCGCGGAGATGAGAACAGGGGAAGGGAAAACGCTCGTTGGAACACTTCCTGTTTATTTGAATGCTTTGCTTGGCAGAGGCGTTCACGTGGTTACGGTCAATGATTATTTGGCTCAACGTGATAGCGCCGAGATGGGACAGATCTATGAGTTCCTCGGTTTGACGGTTGGGGTTAATCTACATGACCTATCCCATGAGGAAAAGCAAGCGGCTTACGCTTGTGATATTACGTATGGTACGAATAACGAATACGGTTTTGACTACTTGCGTGATAACATGGTGCTTTACAAAGAGCAGATGGTTCAGCGTCCGCTTTATTTTGCGGTTATCGATGAAGTTGACTCCATTTTGGTCGATGAGGCGAGAACGCCTTTGATTATTTCGGGACAAGCGGCTAAGTCGACAGACTTGTACTACGCGGCTGACCGTTTTGTGGCTAAGTTGAAAGAAGAAGAGGATTACACGATTGATATTAAAGTGCGTTCCGTGGCTCTTACTGAAGAAGGGGTAGCTAAAGCGGAGCGTGCATTCGGCATTGAGAACTTATTCGATCATCAAAATGTGAATATCAACCATCACGTGACTCAAGCGCTTAAGGCTCGTTTCATTATGAAGCGCGATGTGGATTATGTGGTACAAGAAGACGAAGTCATGATTGTTGATGAATTCACGGGCCGTATTATGACTGGCCGTCGTTATAGTGATGGGTTGCATCAAGCCATTGAGGCCAAAGAGCAGCTTCAAGTTCAGAATGAGAGCATGACGCTGGCGACAATTACATTCCAGAACTATTTCCGGATGTACCGCAAACTAGCGGGTATGACAGGTACTGCGAAGACGGAAGAGGAAGAGCTCAAGAAGATTTATGGTCTTGAAGTTATCATTGTTCCGACAAACCGCCCGATGATTCGTAAGGATATGCCGGATGTTGTTTATAAGTCAGAGATGGGTAAATTCAGAGCGGTTGTTGAGCAAATTGTAGAGCGTCATAAGCTGAACCAACCGGTACTTGTAGGTACGGTATCTATTGAGAACTCCGAGAAACTTTCGGAAATGCTTAAGAAAAAAGGCGTTCAGCATAAAGTACTCAATGCGAAGTACCATGCCGAGGAAGCTGAAATCGTAGCGCGTGCAGGTCAACCAGGCGCTGTGACGATAGCAACGAACATGGCGGGCCGCGGTACGGACATTATGCTCGGTGAAGGTGTACATGAAGCAGGCGGACTGCATATCATAGGTACAGAACGTCATGAAAGCAGACGGATCGATAACCAGCTGCGCGGGCGCGCAGGCCGTCAAGGTGACCCTGGTTCATCACAGTTCTACCTCTCCCTTGAGGACGAATTGATGAAACGTTTCGGCGCTGACAATATCATGGCGATGATGGATCGCCTCGGGATGGAAGAAGATCAGCCGATTGAAAGTAAATTGATCTCGCGTGCCGTCGAATCGGCCCAAAAACGCGTTGAGGGTAACAACTTCGACGTGCGTAAAGTCGTTCTTCAGTATGACGATGTAATGAATCAACAACGGGAAATTATATATAAACAGCGCCGCGAGCTGCTGGAGTCCGAAAATATTCGTGAAGTTATCGAGGGTATGATCAACGCGGTTATCGAACGCATCGTGAAAGCACACTGTCCGGAGGAACAAATTCCGGAGGAGTGGGAGCTTCAGGAAGTAGCTAACTTCGTGAACAACAACTTCTTAACTGAAGAAGGCCAGATTACGGATCAAGATATTTGGGGCAAAGAACAAGAAGAGATTATCGACTATATCAAAGATCTCGTTAGCAAACGTTATGATGAGCGTGAAGCTGAGATCGGTGAAGAATTCATGCGAGAATTCGAAAAGGTTGTTGCTCTTCGTGCGGTAGATAGCAAATGGATGGATCATATCGATGCGATGGATCAGCTGCGCCAAGGTATTCATCTTCGTGCTTACGGCGGAACGGATCCGCTGCGTGAGTATCAATTCGAAGGCTTCGAGATGTTCCAAGAAATGATCGACAATATCCGCGAAGAAGTTGCGATGTACATCATGAAGGCTCACGTACAAAGCAACCTGGAGCGTCAAGCGGTAGCCGAAGGTCAAGCGGTGGATACGAAGAACGAAGCTGGCGGGAAGAAACCGCTCGTGCGCGGCGATGAGCAGCGTATTGGACGCAACGACCCATGTCCATGCGGCAGCGGGAAGAAATTCAAGCAATGCCACGGACAAGGTAGCTAATCGATCTGAGAAGCGTGCGCCCAAGTCCGGTTGGCAGGTCACAAGCAGAATAAATGAGGTGTAAGACATGCTGGAACCAGAAGTAAAACAAGATTTAAGAGAGACAGCAAAGCGACTAACCGAATTACGGGGGTCTCTTTGACTTAGATCATAAGCTTGAAGCGATCGGGGATTTTGAGGAAAAAATGGGGGCGCCGGACTTCTGGGACGATAATGATCGTGCCCAGAAGACCATCGCGGACCTCAACGCCATCAAAAGTGTCGTTGATCAGTTCCAAGGCTTCTCGAACGAGTTCGACGACCTGCAGGTCATGGTCGAGCTCGAGGAAGAGGAGAGTGATGCCGGCCTAGTGAAAGACATTGAAGCAGGCATCGATGCTTTGAAGAAGAAGCTCGAATCCTTCGAGCTAGGGTTGCTTCTCAATCAGCCGTATGACCGGCTGAATGCGATCCTGGAGCTGCATCCCGGTGCCGGCGGCACCGAGTCGCAGGACTGGGCGGAGATGCTGCTGCGCATGTACCGCCGCTGGGCGGAGAAGCGGGGCTACAAAGTCGAGGTACTCGACTATTTGCCCGGCGACGAAGCCGGCGTGAAGAGCGTCACGCTGCAGATCACAGGCTTCAACGCCTACGGCTATTTGAAGGCAGAGAAGGGCGTGCATCGGCTCGTACGGATCTCGCCGTTCGACGCCTCCGGTCGTCGTCACACCTCGTTTGCGTCGTGTGACGTCATGCCGGAGATCGAGGACGACACAGACGTGGGAGAGATCCGCTCCGAGGATCTCAAAATCGACACGTACCGCGCAAGCGGCGCCGGCGGTCAACACATCAACACCACGGATTCGGCTGTGCGGATTACGCACATACCAACGGGTGTCGTGGTGAGCTGTCAGCAAGAACGCTCGCAGATTAAGAACCGCGAGAAAGCGATGAAGATGCTTAGGTCTAAGCTCTACGAGCGGAAGATCGAAGAGCAGCTGAAGCATCTCGCAGAGATTCGCGGCGAGCAGTCTGACATTGCCTGGGGCAGTCAGATTCGTTCTTATGTGTTTCACCCATATAGCATGGTCAAAGATCACAGGACTTCAGCGGAAACTGGGAATATTGGCGCAGTCATGGATGGAGATCTCAATATGTTCATCGATGCTTACCTGCGTCATCAAATTCGGAAGCCCGAGTAGAACCTTTGCACAGGAAGCTGTGCGGGGAGGATCTAAGCCACCGAACCATTACCAAACGCAAAACGCATACATGGAGCTATAGAAGTTTATCCTACATCTGAAAGGTGTAGGATTTTTTCAAGTTTAATGTCAATCAGGGTTTGGGTAAGGAAATAGTGGGGATGGAACAACGAGGAGGAAGAAAAATTATGACACTTACTACGGAGCAGCGCATCACACTGCACGGCTTTAACAACCTTACGAAATCATTGAGCTTCAATATGTACGATATTTGCTACACCAGGACCAAAGAAGAACGCGAAGCGTACATAGAATATATTGACGAGCAGTACAATGCTGCCAGACTAACCAAAATTCTCAAAGCGGTAGCGGACATTATCGGTGCTCATGTGCTCAATATAGCCAAGCAGGATTATGATCCCCAAGGGGCAAGCGTAACGATGTTGGTCTCTGAGGGTCCTGTTGAAGGCGCTCCTGAAGCTTCGTTTAAGGAATCCCCGGGGCCTTTGCCGGAGACAGTGCTTATGCACCTGAACACCAGCCATATCACGGTTCATACTTATCCGGAGTATCACCCTGATGAAGGGATCAGCACGTTTAGGGCGGACATTGATGTATCCACATGCGGGGAAATTTCGCCGCTAAAAGCACTGAATTACTTAATCCATTCCTTCGATACGGATATTATGACGATGGACTACCGGGTTCGAGGCTTCACTCGGGATATTAACGGGCATAAGCTGTTTATTGATCATGATATCAGTTCGATTCAGAATTACATTCCTGAGGAAATCAAAAACATGTACGACATGATCGATGTGAACGTGTATCAGGAGAATATTTTTCATACAAAATGTAAGCTGAAAAAATTTGATTTAAACAATTATTTGTTCGGTTACACGAAAGAGAAGCTGAGCGAAGCGGAACAGAAGGACATTACAGAAAGTGTAAAGTGGGAAATGGACGAAATATTTTACGGTAAAAATATGAGTGCACCCCTGTTGTAGGAGTAGGTTTGGTACCGAGAGGAGGGCCGTTCGTGCCCAGAAGAGAACCGCGAATACGGATAGGAAGTCCAGCACATTCCGTATTTGAGTATACATTGATGTTGATCGGCTCGCTCATTATGGCGGCTAGTTTTAACTGTTTTTTGAATCCGAATCAAATTGCCACGGGCGGGGTTTCAGGTATTTCTACGATTGTTCAACATTTGACGGGTCTTAATCCGGCGTTGACGCAGTGGGCCCTGAACATCCCGATTTTCTTGTTAGCTTTATGGCTGCTAGGCGGACAGTACGGAGTTAAGGCGGCGGTTGGGTCGGTTATATTTCCATTGTGTGTACTCGTAACCAGCCATTTAGGAGTGCCAACGCAAAATCCCTTGCTTGCATCCGTCTATGGAGGCATTGGTGTTGGACTTGGACTCGGCATCGTCTTTCGAGGACGAGGTTCCACGGGGGGACTTGGGCTAGCGGCGCAAATACTGCATAAATACACGGGCTTAAGTTTAGGATTCTCTGTAGCGGTTTTTGATGGATTGGTCATTCTAAGCTCCGCACTTGTTTTTACGCCTGAAAATGCCCTGTACGGGTTAATTGGGTTGTTTGTCACCACGAAAACGATCGATATCGTTCAACTCGGCTTCAACTATGCCAAAGTGGCCTTCATTATTTCTGATCATACAGAAGCTATACGCAAAGCGATTTTATATGATTTGGACCGTGGACTTACGGAGCTTAATGGATCCGGCGGATTTACAGGGGAATCGCGAACAGTCTTGATGGTCGTAGTGAAACAAAATGAAGTAAGTCGATTGAAAACGCTAGTCCAGTCGGTGGATCCGCAGGCTTTTGTTATTTTGAGTGAAACGAATGAGGTACTTGGGGAAGGTTTCAAACGACATGCATAGCGTGAGGCTAAATAATAGAATGGCGCACTTAGGTGCGTCTTTTTTGTGTATAACTTTGCAAAAGAATGAACCGACTGTGGATAAATTGTGCATAATCTGTGGATAATTACACCACTTACCCACATTCCTCAAAAATGAAGAAATAATCACATACAAGATTTGCCTATATGCCGTATAATTTGGGATAATTGATTTGTTACAATAAACGGGTATCGATAAGGAAGAATTGGTTTTATGCACATGTTACGTGTAATTGATGCATATTGTGTATACTTCTTGTCGAAAGACAGGAATCCAAAGAATGAAAGAAGCGTCGTTTTTCAATGCAAAAATCCTTGAAATTCCTTGCTTAGTGACAACAATATTGTCAAAATTAGCACAAAAAAATTCATTGAATTATTATGTATACGACTGTATAATAATACATATATTTTCGGAACATCGGGAGGGAAATTCGAATGAGTCATGGAGTTAGAGCGGCTATTATTGGAGCCACGGGTTATGGTGGTGCGGAGTTGATTCGTCTGTTGCAGGCGCATCCTTTGGTACAGATTACTTCGGTCATCTCGACCTCTAATGCAGGAGCGCCGCTTGCGGAGCATTTTCCACACTTGCAGGAAGTGGTTGTTGATATTCTAGATGTGCTTGATGTTGATTTGATTGCGGGCAAAGCGGACGTTGTGTTCTTGGCGACACCAGCTGGTGTGAGTGCAGAACTTTCACCAAAGCTTCTGGCAGCTGGCCTGAAGGTCATTGATATTTCTGGCGATTTAAGATTGAAGTCGAGTAGCGACTATGAAAAATGGTATAAAAAGCCGGCGGCTTCCGAGGAAGCATTGGCGCAATCGATTTATGGCTTGTCTGAGGTGTTCGGAGATGAAGTGAAGGGAAGCGATTTAATTGCTAACCCAGGCTGCTATCCGACAGCAACGCTGCTTGGTCTCATTCCGGCTGTCAAAGCGGGTTGGATTGATCCATCGACGATCATTATTGATGCTAAATCTGGCGTGTCCGGAGCGGGTCGCGGCGTTAATTTGGGCGTGCATTACGCGGAAGTGAATGAGAATTTAACAGCCTATAAAGTAAATAAGCATCAGCATATTCCGGAAATCGAGCAGGCGCTCAGCCGGATAGCAGGTAAGCCAGTTATAACAACGTTCACGACACACCTCGTTCCGATGACGCGCGGAATTATGTCTACCATGTACGCAACGATACAAGGTGAGCACACCGCCGAGGAATTTATTGAACTGTACCGTCAATATTATGAAGGTCGGAGATTTGTACGTATTCGTCAAAATGGTAAGCTCCCTTCTACGAAGGAAGTGTTCGGCTCGAACTACTGCGACATCGGCTTTGCGGTGGATGAGCGCACGGGGCGTGTGACCATCGTTTCCGTCATTGACAATGTGGTTAAAGGCGCTGCAGGTCAGGCCATTCAGAATTTAAATATTATGCAAGGCTGGGACGAAACGACAGGGCTGTTGTTCGCACCGGTGTATCCATAAACAAACAGACGAGGACGGATGAAGATGTCGGGTCAAAAGTTTACCGTTGTGTCGGAAGGCACAGTAACAACGCCGAAAGGCTTTCGTGCAGGGGGGCTGCACTGTGGATTGAAGAAGACGGAGCGCTATGATCTAGGCGCAATCGTCTGTGATGTACCAGCGGCAGCGGCGGGCGTGTACACGCTGAACGCGTTTCAAGCGGCACCGCTGCGGGTGACGCAGGAGAGCATCGCCCAAGGCGGCAAGCTGCAGGCGATGATCGTCAACAGCGGCAACGCCAATGCGTGTACCGGCGAGCAGGGCGAGCAAGACGCGTACGCGATGCGCGCTGCTAGTGCGAAGGCGCTAGGCGTGGCGGAGCACCACGTCGGCGTGACGAGCACAGGCGTCATCGGCGAGCTTCTGCCGATGGGGAAAGTGCTGAGCGGCATCGAGCAGCTGCCGCTTAAAGTGAAGGCAGACGGCGGCGAAGACTTCTGCCAAGCGATCCTGACCACGGATCTCACGCAGAAGATGACGTGTGTCCGTGTTGTCGTTGGCGGCAAGGAGGTTCACATTGCCGGGGCAGCGAAGGGTTCGGGGATGATTCACCCGAACATGGCGACGATGCTCGGTTTCATGACAACCGACGCGCCGATCGAGAGCGAATACCTGCAGCAGCTGCTTAGCAGGATCACAGATTCCACGTTCAACATGATCACCGTTGACGGGGATACGAGCACCAACGACATGGTCGTGGCGATGGCAAGCGGGTTGGCCGGCGGCGAAGCTTTGAATCCGGAGCATCCGGATTGGGAAGCGTTCGCGGCAGGGTTCCAGTACGTTGGCGAGTACCTCGCCAAGGCGATCGCGCGCGACGGCGAGGGCGCGACGAAGCTGATCGAGACGACGGTAGTCGGCGCGGAGAGCATTGAAGTGGCACGCAAGATCGTGAAGTCGATCATTGGCTCTAGCTTGGTCAAATCCGCTGTCTATGGCGCAGATGCGAACTGGGGTCGGATCATTGCGGCTGTCGGTTACTCAGGACAGCCGGTGAACGTGAACACCGTCGATATTCGCTTAGGTGATATCCCCGTGTTGGAGCAGTCGCGTCCGGTGAAGTTCGACGAGGAAGCGGCGCTTGCCTATTTGAAAACAGACACGATTCAAATTCATGTGAATTTACATATGGGCGCTGGCAAGGCTACGGGCTGGGGCTGCGACTTAACATATGATTATGTGCGGATCAATGCGGCTTATCGGACTTAGGTTTAGTTAAGTTACCGCAATAGGATCGCCACATAAGGAAGCAAAGGGGAACGAAAGCTTGTGAAGAACAATTGCTTTGTGATGAAATGCGGCGGCAGCACGCTCACTGCGTTACCGTTTAGTTTTTTTGAAGATATGCGTCAGCTTCAGGATGAGGGTATAGTAACTGTTATCGTTCATGGCGGAGGTCCTGCTATTTCAGAAACGCTAGGGAAGCTAGGGATAGAGTCCGGCTTCGTGAATGGCCTTCGGGTGACGAATGAAGCGGTGCTCGACGTTGTGGAGATGGTGCTTTCCGGCCAGATCAACAAAGAGATCGTACGCCGAATTCAGTTAACAGGCGCAATGGCGCTTGGATTGTCCGGTGTGGATGGACATTTGATTGAAGCGAAGCCGGTGGCGAATAGTCACGAGGTTGGCCTTGTTGGTGAGGTCACGAAAGTGAACGCAGAGCTGATACAAGGTGTCGTGAATATGGGCTACATCCCGGTGATCGCACCAGTTGGACTTGGCGCCGATGGCGGTCAGCGTTACAACATCAATGCAGATACGGCTGCAGGAGCTGTTGCTTCTCACCTTGGTGTGGAGCAGATGGTCGTGGTGACGGACGTTCCAGGCATTATGAAAACGGTGGATGGCGAGAAGCGGGTGCTTCCCGTTGTCAGCGTGGCAGAAATTGAAGAGATGATCGCTAGCGGAGATATCTACGGGGGGATGATTCCGAAAGTTCGAGCAGCGATTGCTTGTATCCAAGGCAGGGTCCAAGAAGTTGTCATCGTAAACGGCTCTGAGCCTAATGTGCTCAGCAAAGTACTGAAGGGCACGGGCATTGGCACGAGGATTGTGCGCTAACAATGGTTTTCATTGTAACAACGACCGATACGAGCTTGAAAATACCGCTTTAACGCTGTTTTTCATCCTAATGGTACAATTACAGGGGGCCGGAGCGAATTTAATGCTGTTTTTCATCTTTAAATAGGGCTGTAACGCTGGTTAACCTGTAAATGGACACACTTAACGATGATTATCATCGTTATAATTGAGATTCACCGTCAGGCTGTCTCCATAGCGATGAATAACATCGTTACCATACAAAAGGTTCTTAAACGGAGGTATCTGTGATGCAGCGGATTACGTTTATGTTTAAACAATTCTTAAGAGAGCCTCTATGGTTTAAAATACTTATTTCGACAACCTTGCTGGTTGCACTCATTTTTAGTAATTCTTATTTCTCCAATGATCCAGCTTATCAAGGTTTTTCCAAATTAGCGGCAGCAATCTTTTTCATTGCATACGGGATGAAAATGCGAAGGAATCGAACAACAGTTTTTATTTTATACGCAGCTGCAGCGATATGTCTTTATTTAGCTTGGCACAAGTTCGAACTTATGGGTTGAACCACAAACATTAAGGAGGGAATGTACATGACTGAAACGGGAAAAAGCTCGTTATTTCCAACCTATGCAAGATATCCAATCACACTAGTAAAGGGTGAGGGCAGCCGTCTGTGGGATGATACTGGCAAGGAATATATCGACTTGATGAGCGGGATCGCGGTGGCGAACCTCGGGCATGCGCCACAAGCGGTGAAGGAGAAGTTGATTGAACAACTAGATCAATTGTGGCATGTGAGCAATCTTTTCCATATTCCGAATCAAGAGAAGCTGGCTACTCTACTCACAGATAATAGCTGTGCAGACGCGGTGTTCTTCTGTTCCACTGGTGCGGAAGCGAATGAGGCTGCGATTAAGCTGGCGCGTCGCTATAACCAGAAGGTTTTGAACAATGGTCGGTACGAGATTATCACGTTCAACATGTCGTTCCATGGACGCACGCTGGCGACTTTGACCGCTACAGGTCAAGATAAAGTGAAGGAAGGCTTCCATCCGCTTCCCGGCGGCTTCGTTTATGCGCCTTATAACGATTTCGAGGCTGTCCGCAGTCTTGTAAACGAGCATACATGTGCCATTATGTTAGAGATGGTGCAAGGGGAAGGCGGCGTGCTGCCGGCTGATCCGGAGTTCGTGAAACAAATTGCAGAGCTGTGCAAGCAAGAGAACCTGCTTCTGATCGTGGATGAAATCCAGACGGGCGTAGGCCGTACAGGTAAGCTTTTTGCCTATGAGCATTATGGGGTGGAGCCGGATATTTTCACGTTGGCCAAAGGCCTTGGTGGAGGGTTTCCGATCGGTGCTATGTTAGGCAAAGCGTTCTTGGCTGAAGGATTCAGCGCTGGAAGCCACGGTTCAACCTTTGGTGGAACGCCGATAGCTACGGCTGCCGGATATGCGGCTGTGGACACAATTATCACGAATAAACTTCCAGAGCGTGCTGCAGAATTAGGCGATTACACGGTGAAGAAGCTGGAAAGCAAGCTTGCAGGCAATCCGCTTATTAGCAATATTCGCGGTATTGGTCTCCTCATCGGGATCGAATGCACACAGCCAGCAGGTGAAATCATTAGCGAAATTCATAAGCAAGGCGTACTCGTCATTCCGGCAGGGCCAAACGTTATTCGTCTGGTGCCCGCTTTGACCATACCGCAAGAAGATTTAGATCAAGCCCTAGATGTGGTGTGCAGTGTCCTCTCCCAGAAGGCATCAACCATCAGCAGCGTCTAGTAAAAGTTCCGTTTAGAGAGGTTGGATAACATGAATATGGCTGTAAAGGAAGAACTGGCTGCCCAGTTGAAGGGCAAGGATTTTCTTGCTTTAGTTGATTATACATCGGAAGAAATTGAATATTTGATTCACTATGCGATTGAGCTTAAACGTAAACAGAAAGCAAGAGAGCCGCATGCTGTGCTCGCTGGTAAGACGCTGGGAATGATTTTTGAAAAATCCTCGACGCGTACGCGTGTTTCCTTTGAAGTAGGGATGTACCAACTAGGCGGTCAGGCTCTATTCCTTAGCAAAAATGATCTGCAGCTTGGACGCGGCGAAACCGTTTGGGATACCGCTCAAACATTGTCCCGTTACCTGGATGGTATCATGATTCGTACGTACGAACACCGCAAAGTGATTGACCTTGCACGTGGATCAACGGTACCGGTCATTAACGGATTGACGGATTATGCCCACCCTTGTCAGGTTATGGCTGATTATCAGACGGTTTTGGAGAAAAAAGGCCGTTTGAAAGGTCTCAAAGTCGCCTATATCGGAGATGGCAACAATATGGTGCACTCCCTTATGATGGGTGCAAGCAAATTGGGAATGAATTTCGCGATTGCCTCGCCAGAAGGCTATGATCCTGATAAGGAAGTCATTCAGATTTCTAAGGAAAACGCAGCGCAAACCGGAGGCAGTGTCCTTCTTACTCGTGATCCACGCGAAGCCATTGAAAATGCGGACATCGTCTATACAGACGTTTGGGCAAGCATGGGCTTTGAGGCGGAGCAGCAGGAGCGGGAGATTGCTTTCAAGAATTTCCAAATCAACGAGGCGCTTGTGAAGCATGCCAAATCGGATTATTTGTTCATGCACTGCTTGCCTGCACACCGCGGGGAAGAAGTGAGTGAGGGCGTCATTGACGGCCCGAATTCCATCATTTTTGACCAAGCAGAGAATCGTCTTCATGCGCAAAAGGCCATTATGGCCGCGACAATGATATAATAATTCGTAACAGACATAGAAACGGAGAGATTAGTAGACATGGCTAAGGAAAAAATCGTTCTCGCCTATTCCGGCGGATTGGATACATCGGTTATACTCAAATGGCTTAAGGAGACTTACGACGCGGAAATCATTGCTTTCACAGCGGATATCGGGCAAAAGGATGAGCTGGACGGTCTGGAGGAAAAAGCGCTCCAAACCGGCGCATCCAAGATCTACATCGACGACCTGCGGGATGAGTTCGCGAAGGATTTTATCAACCCGATGTTCCAAGCGGGTGCCTTGTATGAAGGGCAATACCTGCTTGGCACTTCGATTGCTCGTCCTTTGATCGCGAAGCGCATGGTTGAGATCGCTCGCGCTGAAGGCGCAACAGCGATTGCTCACGGCGCTACAGGCAAAGGAAACGACCAAGTGCGTTTCGAGCTGACAGCAGCGGCGTTGGCGCCTGAGCTGTCCGTGATCGCGCCTTGGCGTCTAGAAGAATTCCGCGAACAGTTCCCGGGTCGCGCAGAGATGATCGCATATGCCGAGAAACACGGCATTCCGGTTACGGCATCAGCGGCGAAGCCGTATTCGACGGATCGTAACCTGCTGCACATCTCTTTCGAGAGCGGCATGTTGGAGGATCCTTGGTTTGATGCTGCATCCGACGAGAACAAAGGCATGTACGTCCTGAGCGTAGCTCCGGAAGATGCGCCAGATCAAGCGGAGTATATCGAGCTTGAGTTCGACAAAGGTGACTGCGTAGCCATCAATGGCAACAAGTTGTCCCCTCTGCAAGTTATGGAAACTTTGAATGAGATCGGCGGCAAGCATGGTATTGGCCGTGTGGACATGGTCGAGAACCGTTTCGTCGGCATGAAGAGCCGCGGCGTGTACGAGACTCCAGGCGGTACGATCCTTTTCACCGCTCACCGCAAAATGGAATCCCTTACGATGGACCGCGATGTTATGCACCTTCGTGATTCCCTTATTACGAAATATGCGACACTTGTCTACAACGGCTTCTGGTTCGCACCTGAGCGTTTGGCGATTCAAGCTCTTGTGGACGAAAGCCAAAAGAACGTAACAGGTACTGTACGCTTGAAATTGTACAAAGGCAACGTGATGGGCGCTGGTGTGAAAAGCCCAGTATCCTTGTACAATCCAGATATTGCTACAATGGAAGCAGATCCGACGAAAGCATACGACCAAGGCGATGCAGCAGGATTCATCCGCTTGAACGCGCTTCGTCTGAAAGTATCTTCCGGCGTGGAACAAAAGGCAAAGAAGTAATTCTATAGCAGCTCGGCCCGCTGGCTTTCCCTTCGTGGAAAGCCTTTGGGTTGTCCATAAGTTTTTTCATAAGTCTTTCCATAAGTGTGTTAATACGAGAGGAGCCATGCACGGTGTCTAAGCTTTGGGGTGGGCGATTTACGAAGAAAACCGACCAATTGGTCGAAGAATATACCGCATCGATTACATTTGATAAAGAGTTAGCCGAGGAAGATATTGAAGGCAGCTTAGCGCATGTGACGATGCTTGGCAAGTGCGGCATTCTTCCTGCGGATGATGTAGAGAAAATCAAGGATGGCTTGCTGGCTGTGCAGGGCATGATCCGCCGCGGCGAGTTGGAGTACACGATTCAGAATGAAGATATTCATATGAATATTGAGAAAACCTTGATCGACTTGATCGGGCCTGTCGGCGGGAAGCTTCATACGGGCCGCAGCCGTAACGATCAAGTGGCGACGGACATGCATCTCTACCTGCGCAAGCGGGTGGTTGAGTTCGTAGGCCTGCTGATCAAGCTGCAAGAAGCTTTGCTTGAGAAAGCGAAGGATAATCTCGATACGATTATCCCTGGGTATACGCATCTGCAGCGTGCGCAGCCGATTCTGTTCGCGCATCACATGATGGCTTACGTCAGCATGTTCCAGCGTGACCTGGAGCGCTTGCAGGACAGCTACAAGCGCGTAGACATGCTGCCGCTCGGCGCTGGCGCGCTCGCCGGCACGACCTTCCCGATCGACCGCCATTTCGTGGCGGAGCAGCTCGGGTTCGGACGCGTGTACGAGAACTCCCTGGATGCGGTCAGCGACCGCGACTTCATCCTAGAGTTCCTCTCTAACGCGTCCATGATCATGATGCACCTTTCTCGCTTCAGCGAGGAAATGGTGCTCTGGTCCTCAACCGAGTTCGCGTTCATCGAACTCGATGATGCTTTCTGCACCGGCAGCTCGATCATGCCGCAGAAGAAGAACCCGGACGTGGCGGAGCTCGTCCGCGGCAAAACAGGCCGCGTCTACGGCAACTTGTTCGGTCTGATGACCGTGCTCAAGTCGCTGCCGCTGGCGTACAACAAGGACATGCAGGAAGACAAAGAAGGCATGTTCGATACGGTTCGCACCCTGCAGGGCGCGCTTCAACTATTCGCTCCTATGGTTGCTACGATGAAGGTAAACTCAGATCGTATGAGACAAGCTGTGAACCAAGATTTCTCGAACGCAACAGATATCGCAGATTACCTAGTGAACAAAGGTCTGCCTTTCCGTCAAGCACACGAAGTTATCGGCAAAACGGTTCTGTACTGCATCCAAAACAAAAAATATCTACTCGATATGAGCATCGAGGAGTTCAAAACCTTCTCCAGCCTCTTTGAGTCCGATATTTATCAGGTCCTACAGCCTGAGCAAGTGGTTAACGCGCGTAATGTTTACGGGGGAACGGCCAGCAACCAAGTAACAGAGGCGATCGCACGCGCTGAGCAAGTACTGGCGCAGTCGAACGAGTGGTTGCAAGTATATTTAGAAAAAAGCAAGTAAACGAATAGACAAAAAGCCTTCAAAGCCATCAAATCTGATGGTCTTGAAGGCTTTTTCTTATCTGCCGGTAACGGAGATAAACCCTGTATCTGCCCGTACCGTTATTTTTTTACTGCCATCACCAATGGTACCCTTTACGGAATGATGATCGGTCCGTTGTACATTTACACCAGGTACTTCCAGATTGGCACTGCCCGTGTCGGTTCTTAGATCGAAGCTTGCACTTTTGGGAGTAGGATCGAGCTGAAGACGAATCGAGCCTGTGTCGGATTCAATCGATACGGAATCTCCGATATCGTGCAATTTAGCCGTGATGCCGCCTGTATCTGTTCTCATCTTTACATCGCCTTGCCCATCCTCTACGTTAATACGCCCTGTATCTGTTTGAAGATTTAGCTGCTTCCCTTCGTAACGATCAATGGAAATGCCGCCTGTGTCGGTGCTGACGGTAAGTTTGTCGGCTTTTACTTCTTTGAAGTTGATGCCCCCAGTATCCGAGGAAACGGTGATAGCTTTGTACATTTTTTCTGGAAGAGTGACTTCTGTTCGTAATCGGAAACCTTGGTTATTGATCAGGGCTTTCAATTGTGTCAAATCGAAACCAAAATTAATTTGTGGTTTCTTCTGTGTACATACGTCTACTCGCCATACATTGCTTCCTTCTGTTGCCGCCTCAATCGTGCAGTTTTTAGCAGCATTCTCTCCAAGTGTTCCTACGAGATGTACTTTAATTTCATCGGAATTACTTGGGATAAACGTTACTCCGGAGATGTCATTTTGAATAATTAATGTATCAATATTGGCTGCGGGAATCTTCTTTTCGATATCAATATTCGTTACACCTGCGCTCCAGTCTACCTCTTTGAAAGAAACAGCTGCTCCAATTAGACCGACCCCAAGGCAGGCAAAGCCGAGCAATAAGAAAAATTTGACGCCACGTTTCATAGCTTAAGCCCCCTTAATCAATTTGGCATTAAATTGGATGTACATCCAGCTGAGTTTGAAAAATACTTTGAACAACCATGAGCTTAGCGTCGTCAAAATGATACCCAAGCCGAAACAAGCAAGCATGGCGAATCCAATGAAACGCATATCGCTGCCGACAGTTCCCATGTAACTGCCAAGAATGCCGACGATTGGCGAAATGATGAGCGCGAAGCCCGAAACAAATAGTCCAATCAATGATGCGAGAATACCGAACCAAGGACCAACGACGAATATAAGGTTAAAAAATCCAAGCGCAATGCTTACGATAATAGCCTTAATACTCGACTCCTGTTTAACCGGATAAGGGTAGGGATTGGGATTCATATAAGGATTCGTGCTCTGTGGAGGCGTATAGGGTGGGAAGCCTCTAGTTTCGGGAACATGTTTAGGTGTCTCTGTCGGTTCGGGTTTGGGATGAGATTTCTCAACTCGTTCGCCAGACGTGTTTTTGGGAGGCTCCTGTTCCTTACTAGGTGTCTCCTTCTGAGCATCCCAATTAGGAACTCGCGGATAGCCGAGAGACTGCGCTACATCATCCTCTTGCTTGCCGTTTTCAATGGCTTTCTGAAACAATTCTTCATAAACAGACAATATATTTTGGCGCTCCTTCTCGGGAAGTCCGCGCAGTCGATAGTTTAATTCTTTGAAATAATCGATTTTGCTCATTCGCCTAGCCTCCTTGTGTGCTATTTCATATTCCTATCATAATAGAAAAAAGTCATAATGACCTAGTAACTACAGTCACATGACCTTTCCTATTCGCAAAAGAGGCAGAAGCCTCTAACTATTACCGGTTAACCGGTCCTTTCACCCCATCTTCAAGGATGGGCTGCTCGGGTGTTGAGGGAATCATTTCTTCCGGCTTGATGTCACTCCGGTTGGCGGCGATGATCGTAGGCACTGGAGAATACTGATCTTTCGAGATTAGTTCTTTACTGACGATTGTACCATTTTCTCTTTTGATCCGATACGTCTCTACCTTATAGCCGACCTTGCCGGTGCTGATAGGGCGTGTAACGCCAGGCTTCAGGCTGGCATTTTGCAAGTATTTAACCGGTGGTTGAATGGTTTCTACAATGTTGGAGTTAATATCATACGTAATGGATGGCGACAAATGACCGAAAAGCTTCACGGTGACGGCTTGATCTGTTGTTATCGTTCTTATCAACAGATAGGCATCTGTGTTGTTGCGGAATTTGAAATTAATATAACCGTTGGCGAAAGTCGCATCTTGGCCGAGCGTAACATAACTGACGGGGAGCGAATGATTACGCCGCTCAACAATGTCGAGACCGCCACGCAGGACAGCATTATAAAGCGTAGTCGAAACTTGGCAAATACCGCCTCCGATGCCTGGCACGAGCTTGCCGTTTAGGATGACGGGTGCTTCCTTATAGCCGAATTTGGCTTCGGTTTGTTCAATAATCTTGCTATAGTCAAAAGTCTCTCCCGGAGCCATTAGATAATCCTGAATAGAGGCGGCTGTGGAGCGTATATTGTGAATTCTTCCTTCACCCGATGGAGGAAATGAGGTCGTAAATTCCGAGATTTTGCGATCGATGCCTTGACGCTTCAATGTTTCTATCGTTACCGCGGGACCCTGCTCGTATAAAGGCAAGGACAGTATGATAGGAGCGGCATTGTGAATATAGGCTATGGACGGGGCAACTTCTTTCAAGTGTTCAAGCAAATGGGCCGTATCAATTCTCAGCACTTTACGTTCGGGTTCAAAAGCTAATAAATCTTCATTGGTTACGATTCGTTTGGCGGCAACGGGCTGAAGACTGTAGAGGTCTTTCCAAGCTTCTTTAACTACGGTGTTTAACTGCGCTTGATTGACAGTGACCTCGAGTGGTATATCTGCATGACGCAGCGTCCAACGAGCTTTTATACGCGCTATCGGAGAGCCTCCGAATAGTTGCTCAAGTGAACGAGCTAGGGTTTCCTTTTGATACTGAACACCGAGTTGTCCAAGCGCCAGTTGTTTATCGGGAATGTTCGAACGGGAGGATTGCAATTGAACGGGATAGGAGGAGAGCAGCTGTAGGCGCTTTTCGTATTCTGGTTGAAACTTATCATAGGGCATGCCTCCAACCCGCCAGCCAGCAACTGTGAAACCTGCAGGAAATGTAGGTTGAGATCCATAGATATATAGAGCAATGCTAAACGCACTAAGTAAGCCTATGAAGATGGACGCATAGAAGATAACTTTTCTAATTTGGCTAGGCATGTACAGCGGCTCCTTTGCGCTCAGATACAAGCGGTACAGGCAGTAGAATGCCTGTACTATTATATGTATCGTTAGCTAAGGGGTTTTAGTACTTGCTAGGGAATTAACCAGCAGCCCAGGAGAACAAAAACCGTCGGACATAATCCAACGGTTTTTCAAATATAGCTTTATTAGTCCCTTAAACCAACAGCACTGATGGTGCTACCAGCGGAACTTCTCGTCCGATCTAGTGTAGCCGCACCTAAAAATAGACAAAATTAATGACATGACCGTCCTATGCAGGGCGGTTTTTGCGTATGGTATAGTTTTCTAGTTCGACATTACTAGCGTTGGATTTCTCATATTCTCTAAGAAAATGATATAATGACGGTATTCAACAGGAATTGCAGAGCTTTTTTAAAAGGAATTTCAGCTTTTGTGTCGAATGGTTAAAAGCTATCTTTACAAGCAGAGAGACTTTGGGTAAACTCAAAGATCCCAAAACGGAGAGACTTTGAGCCTGGGCTCAAAGATCCCAAAGCAGAGAGACTTTGAGCTCCGCTCAAAGATCCCTATATTAGGATGTGATATTGTGATCGAAATGCAGGACGTATGGAAAACATACTCCAACGGCACTCATGCATTGCGAGGGATTAATGTAAAAGTGGACAGTAACGAATTTGTCTATGTTGTTGGACCTTCCGGCGCAGGTAAATCTACATTTATGAAGTTGATGTATAGAGAAGAGAGGCCGACCAAGGGGCAAATCTTCGTGAACGGTTTTAATTTGGAAAAGCTGAAACAGCGTAAGATTCCTTACGTGCGTCGTAATATTGGTGTTATTTTCCAAGATTATCGACTGCTTCCTAAGCTTAATATTTTTGAAAATGTAGCTTTCGCTATGGAAGTTATCGAGGCACCTAAGAAGCAGATTAAGAAACGCACAATGGAAGTGCTCGAGCTTGTTAAGCTGAAGGATAAAGCGAATTCGCTGCCTTCTCAGCTTTCTGGTGGCGAGCAGCAGCGGGTAGCGATTGCCCGGGCAATAATTAACAACCCAGCTGTCATTATCGCCGATGAACCGACAGGAAATCTCGACCCTGAGACATCCTGGGGGATCATGAAATTGATGGAGGAAATTAACTTCCGGGGAACCACCATAGTCATGGCTACGCATAACAAGGAAATCGTCAATACGATGCGTAAACGAGTCATTGCGATTGAGCATGGACTCATTGCTCGTGATCAGGCACGGGGGGAATACGGCTATGAAGATTAGTACGATTTCTCGTCATTTGCGAGAAGGCACGAAGAATGTCGTTCGGAATGGTTGGATGACGTTCGCATCGATCAGTTCGATTGCCATTTCGTTATTTATTTTAGGTGTTTTCGTCCTTATTACCCTTAATGTGAATGATATTGCCGGTCAGATTGAGAAACAGGTTGAGATTAATGTGTATCTGGAGGTTAACACTTCGCAGGATCAGATTAAGGCGCTTGAATCTCAAATCCAAGCTATTCATGAGGTGAAAACGATCAAGTTTGTTTCGAAAGAAGAAGGCCTTGTTTATTTAAGGCAAAAGCTTGGTGAGAGCGGTAAAGCTTTGTTAGATGGATTTGAAGGGGATAATAACCCGCTAAACGATGCATTCACTATCGAAGTCGATGAGCCGCGAAATGTGGCCGTCGTTGCTGATCAAATCAGTGCGCTCAACATTGGCAAAGATCCAAAGCCTATCTATAAGGTGAATTATGGCAAAGGTACGGTGGAAGCCCTATTTAAGGTGACAGAAATTGTTCGTTGGATCGGGATTGGTATCGTGGTTTTACTTTCATTTACCGCCGTGTTCCTGATCGCCAATACGATCAAAATTACGATTTTGGCCAGACGCAAAGAAATATCAATTATGAAACTGGTGGGTGCGACGAATTCCTTTATTCGTTGGCCGTTCTTTATAGAAGGTGCTCTACTCGGATTCATTGGCTCTGTGATCCCGACAGCTATTATTCTAGGTGGGTACTGGAAGCTGCTTAACACAAGTTCACTGAACTTGAATCTGCTTATGGTTGAATTAACACCTTTCGGGAAGATTGCTCCTACGATGACTGCTTTATTGTTAGGTATTGGTATGGTTATCGGAATCTGGGGATCCCTAATCTCCGTCCGCAAATTCCTCCGCGTCTAAGACGGAAGCTTTTATAACCGACTTTGATAACGATGATGTTACAGGTAGCTTATTCGGCGTCGAATCTTGAACGAAATCCGGGAAGTGCGGTACTCACTTAGCAAAACACTAAGCTCCGTTCCTCCTTCTCCGGATTTCGTCCAACCTTCTCGGTTCTGAAAGCCGATTACAAAAGCGTTATTTAAGTTTTCTACTGATTTTTCATTTTCAAAGATTCATAGATTAAAAGATAAGAGACTAAGAGTTTCAAAGTTTTAATGACTCGAGAAGAACCAGGTTTTGATGATGGGGAGGCTACGTGCTTGAAGAAGAAGATTCTACCTGTGGTGTTGACACTTGGGATTGCGGCTTCATTGGCGGTTCCATATGCGGGATATGCCGCTTCAACAACGGAAAAGATCGATCAGCAGTTGACTCAGCTCAAGAAAATGAAGGCGCAAGCGCAGCAGAAGGCGAATGACGCGCAGAATCAAATAACGAAGGTCCATAATGAGAAGGACCAGGCAACCAAAGATATGAACACACTGGTCAATCAGGTGAATGAGGCTAGTAAGAAGCTCACGAAGCTGAATGAAGAAATCGACAAAGTGTCGGATACCTTAGAGGATAACGCTAAACAATTGGATGAAGCGGAGGCGCGTGTGGAGAGCCGTGATCAAATGCTGAAATCCAGAGTGCGTTTGATGTACATGAACGGATTTGTTTCCTACATGGATGTGGTGCTTAGCGCGACTAGTTTTTCTGATTTCTTGAACCGTATTGAAGCTTTGAAATCTATTGTTAATCAAGATAAAGAGATACTAGTTTCGAATAAGAAAGATAAAGAGACGGTTGCCCAGAAGAAAGTAGATACAGAGCAGCAGCTTGAGAAGGTTAAAGCGCTTTACGCGGACGCCGACGCCCTTAGGGATGACCTGCAAGCGAAGGAGAAGGCCAAGGAAGTCAAGATTGCTTCCCTTACGAAGCAAGAGAAGGTGCTAGAGGATATTTCAGAAGAAAGCGATAAACAGATTACACAACTAGCGAAGCAAGAATCAGACCTACAAGCGAAGAAGCGGGCTGCTAGTAATGCGAAGTCGCCTTTCACATATTCCGGGGGGAAATTGGGTTACCCATTAGCCGTTCAAGCGCCACTTACATCTGATTTTACGAATAGAATCAACCCAGTTACAGGCAGAGCAGAGAGCCATAAAGGGATTGATTTGGGAGCTCCCAAAGGAACGGACATTCTCGCGGCTGAGAACGGCTCCGTCATCTATGCATCATGGATGAACGGCTACGGGAATTGCGTCATCTTGGATCATGGGAATGGGTTATGGACGGTATATGGACATATTATGAATGATGGAATCTACGTCAAAGTTGGCGATGTCGTGAAACGCGGACAGAAGATTGCGGGAGTTGGCTCGACAGGTCAATCGACTGGGTACCATTTGCATTTTGAAGTTAGGAAGAATGAAGTTCCAACCGATCCTAAACCGTTCTTGCGATAGGGTAACTTGGTTATAAAACGGGAATAGCTTGTCATATACTACAAACAGGCGAACCCAAATGGGTTTTAGGAAAAAGGTGGTGAAACGCGCTTTGCAATTCAAAGGACGCACGGTCATTGTATTTGTTTTGTTAGCCATGTTTGCAAGCAGTATCGTAACACTGACGGTTGTGGATTCATCCTTTTCTTGGGGGCGGAAAGAGCAGCCAGCGGGCAGTACAGCCGCATCCACTGCTACTTCATCCGGGCTATCGAGTAAGGATTTGAGTAAAATCTCTACAACGTTTCAATTGATCGAGAGTAAATATTTGAAGCAGCCGGATCATGATAAGTTGGTCAACGGCGCAATCAATGGCATGCTGGAATCTCTGGAAGATCCGTTTACTGTCTATATGGATCAGAAGGAAGCGAAGCAGTTCGACGAGAGTATTACGTCCTCTTTTCAAGGCATAGGGGCAGAGGTTTCGATTGAGGAAGGTAAGTTCGTTATCGTCTCTCCAATCAAGGGCTCTCCTGCTGAGAAAGCGGGTATCCAATCCAAAGACGTGATCGTCTCCGTTAACGGAGAGAAGTTGGACGGGCTTACACTCAACCAAGCAGTGATGAAAATCCGCGGTCCTAAAGGGACACAGGCAAAGCTGGATCTGCTTCGTCAAGGTGCCGGTGATCCGGTGCAAGTCATCGTGGTCAGGGATAATATTGACGTTGAAACAGTTTATGGCGAAATGCTTCAGGACCAAATCGGGAAAATTGAGATTCGCCAATTCTCCTCGAATACAGCCGTCCGTTTCGCTGAAGAACTGAAAAGTCTTGAAGCCAAAGGGATGAAAGGACTTGTTATCGACGTGCGTAATGACCCGGGCGGTCTGCTCAACGTAGTCGTTGATATCGTGAATCCTTTCGTTAAGAGCGGCAAGCCAATCGTTCAGGTCGAGAACCGAGATGGGAAGCGGGAGCCGACACCTTCGACGGGTTCAGGCAAGAACTATCCGGTTACTGTACTTGTGAATAAGGGCAGTGCGAGTGCTTCGGAGATATTGGCAGGAGCCTTCCAAGAAGCGGTTGGCAGCAAGATTATTGGCGAAACTTCCTACGGGAAAGGAACCGTTCAGGTTACTTTTGAGAAGGAAATGGGCGACGGCAGCAATATTAAAATGACGGTGTACAAATGGTTAACGCCGAACGGCAACTGGATCCACAAAACAGGGATCCAACCGGATATCCCAGTTGAGCAGCCAGGTTATTTTAAAGCAGCTCCGCTGTCTAAGAAAAGTGTGCTTAAACAGGATACGACAAGCGATGATGTGAAGAATCTTCAGCTCATGTTATCCGGTCTTGGCTTTAACCCAGAGCGTACGGATGGTTATTTCAATGATAAAACAGTTACGGCTGTTAAAGCATTCCAACGGACTAACGGTTTGCCTATGACTGGCGAAGTCGATACGGAGACAGCGACTAAAATTGAAAAATCAATTTTAGCTCAAATTCGTGAGCCGAAAAACGATTTGCAATTAAAAGCAGCAATTGGGCAAATTCAAAAGCAACTCGGGAAATAATAAGGATCAGATATTGGAAATTCATCAAGTTGGGCAGGAGTTAAGCTCTACTAGTCGAATTAGTGTAGGAAGGTTGCTTCGGCTGCCTTCCTATTTCTTTTTCATCAAGGAGACCCAGATTCGTATGGATGTATTGATTCAACTCTTGGACAGACTGCTGCAAGCTGTAGGGCAGTTGTTTGCGAATCCTTTTTACTATATAGGTATTCTATTTATCGTGCTGCATTATCGGAAGCAGATTCAGATGGAGCGTAAGCTGTTTCACACGCGCTTGCATTCTTTATTGAATGAAACGTGGCGAACCGTTCTCTGGGGATGGCTGGGCGGTATCAGTGCCTCCGTTCTTATGCTTTTCGTAGGTGTTAATATTCAGGCAAACACGGTAATTCTGTTATGGGTTCTTTCGATTATCCTAGTGATGATGCGCGTTAGATTCTTCTGTTTGGCTTATGCGGTGGGTATTTTGGGAATCGCGCAAGTGATTCTTTCGTGGCTGCCGAATGCTGCTAGTCTGCAGGAGGCGGTTCCGGTTCTGGACATAGTAGTTGGCGCGGATATCCCTTCCTTGCTGGTCATAGTCGCCGTACTTCATCTTCTAGAAGGGACGCTCGTTGGCTTTCAAGGGGCACGCATGGCAACACCGCTGTTTCTCGAGGGAAGGCGAGGGCAAATTATCGGCGGGCAACAGCTGCAAGGCTTCTGGCCTGTTCCTTTATTCTTGCTCGTTCCTATGACGGGAGGAAGTATACAAGGTCTTCCATGGGAAACGCTGTTTGGCTCGAACCTCGCATCGGGATGGACACTTCTTGCCTTTCCGGCCATGATTGGCTTCACGGAGCTTACGATATCGAAGCTTCCCCGCAAACAAGCACGTTTCAGCGCAAGCTTGCTCTACGTATATGGCATCATCCTGTTAGTTACAGCGCTTGCCGCTCATTTCTGGCCGCCGATTCTGCTTGTAGGAGCCGTATTAAGCATTGCTTTACATGAAGGATTGATTCGCTATAACCAATGGATGGAAGATAAGCTGGTTCCGTTCTACGTTCACTCACAGCAAGGTCTAATGGTGTTGTCGGTAGTGCCCAATAGCCCTGCTCACGAGCTAGGTATTCAAACGGGCGAACTTATTCACAAGGTGAACGGGCACAAAATCAAGACGAAAACCGATCTGCACGTTGCCATGGGGCTGAATTCCGCCTTCTGCAGGCTGGAAGTGCTGAATGAGCAAGGTGAGGTACGCTTCTTGCAGCGAGCAATTTTCTCTGGCGATCATCATCAATTAGGCATTATTTTAGCTCCGGATCAGGATGCACTGTACTTCCTAGAGCAAAGACCTCTGCATCTGTTTTCCTATTTGCGAAGCAAACTGACCGGCTTGTTATCCAATGATTCGACGAAAACCATGTGATTTTAAAAAAAGACCCTAACCTCTCGTTTGAAAGAGGAAGGGTCTTTGCTCATTTAACCGTTGTTGTGGGAGATAGCCCATCACGCAGCACAATGATTTCGACGCGGCGATTTTTGCTGCGATTCTCATCGCTGGTGTTGGCTACTTTGGGCATCGTATCGGCATACGCTGTTGCAATAAATTTATTGTTATCCAGTTTGGCTGTATCGCTAAAATAACGAAGCACCGAAAGGGATCGGGCGAAGGATAGGCCCCAGTTATCTTTGAAAGGAGATCCTGTCGCCAGCGGCAAGTTGTCGGTGTGCCCTTCAATGCTTACCTTACTGTTCAATGTAGGAATGAGTGAAGCGAGTTTCTGCAGAATAGGAAAGGAGGCCGTTTTCAGATCTGCTTTTCCTAGATCGAATAAGAATAAGTCGTTTAGTGTGATAGCTACACCGCGTTCTGTATCGCTAGCGGATACTTGTGCCTCTAGATTTTGATCCTTAATATAAGCCTGGACTTGTTTTAAAAGATCTTGAAGTTCCTTTTCACGCTTCTCTTTTTCATTCTCTTCAGGCTTTGTTTTATCTTTCTCTTCCTTTTGATCGTCTTGGCTCTGATTCTGGTTCTGTGGCGTCTTGGCATCGCCTTGCTTAGGAGTCATTTGGCCGCTGACGCCAAAGCCTTTATCCAAAACGGAGTCGGCTTTCTGGAATTGCATGTTTAAGGCTTGAGCCAGAACGGAATACTTTTGAACATCGACTTTACTCATTGCATACATAATAATGAAGAAAACGAGCAGAAGGGTGATTAAATCAGCGTAAGTAATGAGCCATCTCTCATGATTGACATGTTCCTCGTGCTTCTTACCTCTCCGCGCCATTGTCGACATCCTCCTCTACGACTTTTTTCGTTGATTTATCGTGGAGGAAGGAATTCAGTTTTTTCTTAATTAACTGTGGATTTTCACCGGCTTGAAGGGCAAGAATGCCTTCTAACATCAGTTCCATTTCGGAAACCATTTCTTTGCCGCGAACTTTAATTTTATTAGCAATCGGAAGATAGACCAGGTTGGCGCTCATAACACCGTATAAGGTAGCTGTGAAAGCAACAGCAATGGCAGGTCCCAGACTGGAAGGGTCGTCGAGATTGCCGAGAACGTGAATGAGCCCCATAACGGTACCGATAATTCCCATGGTTGGCGCATATCCGCCTCCGGCTTCGAACACCTTTGACATATTGTTAACCTGGTGCTCAATAGCGTCCATTTCAAGTTCCAGAATTTGTCTGGTTAGCTCAGGATCTGTTCCATCCACCACCATAAGCAAGCCATCTTTGAGGAATGGATTTGTATGCTCCTGTGCGCGCTGCTCTAGGGCAAGTACTCCTTCTCGACGAGCGATCGAAGCCATGTCCACAAGTTCATCAATCGTTGCCCCCGGATCTCTTTTTACTTCTTTGAAGGCAATGCCTAGAGCTTTAGGGATTTTGGCTAAAATAGAGAGCGGGAAGCTGATGGCTACTGCACCAAAGGTTCCGCCGAAAACGATCAGCATGGCACTTGGGATAATCAATGAACTAAGATGACCGCCATCCCACATGTACCCGCCGACTAAACCTGCAAGACCCAATACTAATCCTAAAACTGTTGTCAAATCCATGACTGTACCACTCCTAATTAGCATAAAAAGAATAGGAACCATAAAGCAACCTGATCCATTCGTTGGAGACTCTCCACAAAAATTTATACAGGCCGTAACAGATATTGCCGTTTGCATCCATGATTCAAAAAGAGTATAATGGAAAAACCAGAACAAACATTCTTATGATGGATGAATTTGAGATTCCTTCATATTTGTGCAGAATAAGTTCCATAAACTTCTATATCGGAAATAGCATAAGGAAAGTTAATAGGATAAAAGTTCGATTTATTTCGATAAAATGAAGGTTTAAAAAGTCGAACTTTTTAAACAACCTCTATAAGTGTAGGTGATTATTGATGAGTGAACTAGTAGTTAGCTCTAAGAAGTTTGAGCTTGTATCCGATTTTTCTCCGCAGGGTGACCAGCCTCAAGCGATTGAGGAAATTGTTCAAAGTATACAAGCGGGTAATAAGCATCAAACGCTCTTAGGTGCGACGGGAACGGGAAAAACGTTCACAGCGGCGCAAGTCATTGCCAAGTTGAACCGTCCTACCCTGATTATTGCGCATAACAAAACGTTAGCCGCACAGTTGTGCAGTGAATTTAAAGAATTTTTCCCTCATAATGCCGTATCCTACTTCGTTAGTTACTATGATTACTACCAACCAGAAGCCTACATTGCCTCCTCTGACACTTACATCGAGAAAGATTCCAGCATCAATGAAGAGATCGATAAGCTCCGCCACTCGGCGACAAGCTCGTTATTTGAACGCCGTGACGTTATTGTCGTTGCCAGCGTGTCGTGTATTTATGGCTTGGGTTCGCCAATTGAATATGGAAGTATGCTGCTTTCTTTACGTGTAGGTATGGAGAAATCGCGCAATGAGATTTTACACAAGCTCGTGGATATTCAATATCAGCGGAATGATTTGAATTTTGTCCGCGGGACGTTTCGCGTGCGCGGAGATGTCGTTGAGATTTTTCCAGCGTCGCATGGCGAACAAGCGGTGAGAGTTGAGTTGTTTGGTGACGAAATTGAACGAATTACGGAAATCGATGTGCTTACTGGCGAGATTATCGGCGAGCGCGAACATATCGCGATCTTCCCGGCGTCTCACTTTGTGACGCACGAAGATACGATGAAGCGCGCGCTAGTGAATATTGAGCGTGAGCTCGAAGAGCGTCTCGCAGAGCTGAAAGAGCAAGGGAAGCTGCTCGAAGCGCAGAGATTGGAACAACGGACGCGCTACGATATGGAAATGATGCAAGAGATGGGTTTCTGCAGTGGCATCGAGAACTACTCAGGACCGCTGACTTTCCGGGAGCGGGGGGCTACGCCTTATACGCTTTTGGATTATTTCCCAGACGATATGCTCTTTATGGTCGATGAATCTCACGTGACTTTGCCACAAATTCGCGCGATGTATAATGGGGATAGGGCGAGAAAAGAAGTATTGGTTGATCATGGTTTCCGGTTGCCATCTGCACTAGATAACCGACCTCTGCGTTTTGAGGAATTTGAGGAGAAAATCAGCCAAATTTTATATATATCGGCGACACCTGGACCTTATGAGCTGGAACATTGTCCGACGATGACACAGCAAATTATTCGTCCTACAGGGTTATTGGATCCGATTATTGAAGTAAGACCAACCAAGGGTCAGATCGATGATTTAATAGCCGAAATTCAGGATCGAATCCGTAAAGATGAGCGGGTGCTCGTTACGACCTTGACGAAAAAGATGTCAGAGGATTTAACCGATTACTTTAAGGAAATAGGCATTAAGGTTCGGTATTTGCACTCAGATATCAAGACATTTGAACGTATGCAGATTTTACGTGATTTGCGGTTGGGGACTTTCCATGTTCTCGTGGGGATTAACCTCCTTAGGGAAGGGCTTGATTTACCTGAGGTATCGCTGGTCGCTATTCTAGATGCGGACAAAGAAGGGTTCTTGCGTTCGGAACGATCGTTGATTCAAACCATCGGCCGTGCGGCGAGGAATGCAGACGGTCGTGTTATTATGTATGGAGATAAGATAACGGATTCCATGCAGAAAGCGATCTATGAGACTAGTCGCCGTCGAGGTCTTCAAGAAGCGCATAATGAGAAGCTGGGGATTACGCCGCAAACGATTGCCAAGAAAATTCGCGATGTCATTGAAGCTACGAAGGTGGCTGAACAGAAAGCGGATTATCTAGCTGATGTGAAGGGTGCGAAGATGTCCAAGAAGGATCGCGCATCGCTGATCGAGCGTTTGGAAGGCGAGATGAAAGAGGCTGCGAAGAACCTACAGTTCGAACGAGCCGCGCAGCTGCGTGATGCAATTATGGAAATGAAAGCTGATGCCTAGAAGGGGCATCAGCTTCACATAGGAGAGGAAGGGTACCCGTGTCTAGAGATCAAATCGTCATTAAAGGAGCGAGAGCTCATAATCTAAAAAATATCGATGTCACGATTCCGCGTGATAAGTTTGTTGTTCTCACAGGCTTAAGTGGATCAGGGAAATCTTCGCTTGCCTTTGATACGATTTATGCGGAAGGGCAGCGCAGATACGTTGAATCTCTATCTGCCTATGCCAGACAATTTCTAGGGCAAATGGATAAGCCGGATGTAGATTCGATTGAAGGTCTATCACCGGCTATTTCCATTGATCAGAAAACAACTAGCCGTAATCCGCGTTCCACGGTTGGAACCGTAACGGAGATTTATGACTATTTGCGACTGTTATATGCTCGAATTGGACGACCGCATTGTCCGACCCATGGCATCGAGATTACGTCGCAAACCGTGGAACAAATGGTGGATCGTATTATGGAGTATCCGGAACGAACGAAGCTCCAGATTCTAGCTCCGCTTATTTCAGGACGCAAAGGTGAACATACGAAGCTGCTTGCCGATATACAAAAGCAAGGATTCGTAAGGGTACGCGTCAACGGAGAAACGGTCGATCTCGCTGAGAAGATAGAACTCGACAAAAATAAGAAGCATACGATCGAGGTCGTTGTTGACCGTATCGTGATCAAAGAGGACGTTCAAACTCGTCTTGCGGATTCTCTGGAGACAGCGCTCAAGTTGGCAAATGGCCGGGTCATCGTCGATGTCATTGACCAGGAAGAGCTGCTCTTTAGCCAGAACTTGGCCTGTCCGGAGTGCGGCTTCAGCGTTGAGGAATTAGCGCCGAGAATGTTTTCGTTTAATAGTCCTTTCGGTGCTTGTCCGGATTGTGATGGACTAGGCAGCCAGATGATCGTTGATCCGGATTTACTTGTTCCTGATGCGAAGCTAACGATTGAAGAGGGAGCGTTCGAAGCTTGGGCGGGCAGCACTTCCAACTATTATCCGCAGTTTCTTGCAGCGGTTTGTGAACATTATTCCATTCCGCGTAATGTACCTGTTTCTGAGATCAGCAGTGATCAGATGAAGGTGATTCTATATGGAACAGGCGGGGAGAAGATTCGTTTCCGCTACGAGAATGATATGGGAGCGAGCAAGGAAGCGCTAGTTCCATTTGAGGGTATCATTCGCAACTTAGAACGCAGATTCAAAGATACGTTCTCTGAGGGTATCAGAGAGCATATCCAGACGTATATGAGCACGAAGCCTTGTCCGAAGTGTAAAGGACAGCGTCTGAAGCCGGAAACGTTAGCTGTGACGATCAATGGCAAAAATATTGCACATGCAACTTCCCTTTCGATTGGTGACGCTGAGGAATGGTTTAAAGGGCTGGACTTGAATGAGCGGGAGTTGACGATTTCTAATTTGATTCTCAAAGAAATCAGATCTCGCCTAGGGTTCCTAGTCAACGTAGGTCTTGATTACTTAACGATGCATCGTGCCGCAGGTACGTTATCGGGTGGAGAAGCGCAGCGGATACGCTTGGCTACTCAGATCGGTTCTAGTTTGATGGGTGTCCTTTATATTTTGGATGAGCCCAGCATCGGGCTGCATCAAAGAGATAACACGCGTCTGATTCAGACACTCGAACATATGCGTGATCTCGGCAACACATTAATCGTTGTAGAACATGATGAAGACACAATGATGGCTGCGGATTACATTATCGATATTGGTCCTGGCGCCGGTATTCATGGCGGACAAGTCATTGCACAAGGTACGCCTAAAGAGTTAATGAAAGACGAAAACTCACTTACAGGGCAATACCTTAGCGGCAAACGTTTCATTCCTATTCCAGCAGCGCGACGCAAACCGAACGGGAAATGGATCGAGGTCAAAGGCGCCAAAGAAAATAATTTGCGCAACGTCTCGGCTAAAGTGCCACTCGGAGTATTTACCTGTGTAACAGGGGTATCCGGTTCAGGCAAAAGTACGTTGATTAACGAGATTTTGTTCAAAACCTTGTCGCGTGATTTAAACGGAGCTAAGGTGCGTCCTGGTGAGCACAAGGAAATTGTGGGACTTGAACACATTGATAAAGTCATCGACATCGACCAATCACCGATTGGCCGTACGCCACGCTCGAATCCAGCGACGTATACCGGTGTGTTTGACGATATTCGTGATGTTTATGCGAATACGAACGAAGCCAAGGTTCGCGGTTACAAGAAGGGCCGCTTCAGCTTTAACGTGAAGGGCGGCCGTTGTGAGGCTTGTCGCGGAGACGGCATCATCAAGATCGAGATGCATTTCTTACCGGACGTGTACGTGCCTTGTGAAGTCTGTAAAGGCAAGCGATACAACCGCGAGACGATGGAAGTTAAGTACAAAGGCAAGAGTATTTCTGAAGTGTTAGAGATGACGATTGAGGACGGCTGCGAGTTCTTTAAGAACCTGCCGCGTATTCATCGTAAATTGACGACACTTCTGGATGTGGGACTGGGCTACATGACCCTCGGCCAGCCAGCAACTACGCTGTCCGGCGGCGAAGCCCAGCGTGTGAAGCTCGCGGCGGAGCTGTACCGCCGCAGCACAGGCAAGACGATCTACATCCTGGATGAGCCCACTACGGGGCTCCACATCCACGATATCGATCGTCTGCTGAAGGTGCTTCACCGTCTCGTTGAGAACGGTGAAACCGTACTTGTCATCGAGCATAACCTCGATGTCATCAAGACGGCGGACCACGTCATCGATCTAGGCCCCGAGGGTGGTACCCGCGGAGGACTGATCGTGGCTGCCGGTACGCCGGAGGATGTCGTGAAAGTGGCCGGGTCTTACACCGGCCAGTACTTGAAACCGATCCTTGAACGGGATCGGGAGCGCTCTGAGAACTACGCGAAGCGCCTTGAAGTGTTAGAAGAATCAGTCGGCTAGCCAATTATCCGAATAAGCTTGGCTCACGATACAAGAGACCGTGACGCCAAGCTTATTTTGTTCTTTTGTCACAAATTCGACGAACAAACCTTGGATTTTGTTAAGACTTAATTGAATGATACAAGCTTCGACAATTTAACCCTCTATCACAATGAAGGAGAATAGACCTATAATTAGGATATAAGTTGCATACAGAAATATCCCTCATACTAACTATCCATGATCGAGGATATATGCATTCTAATCTATCTACTTTATGGAGGCTTGTTATGAAACCGACGCTAGAATTACAAGAGATTGTTTCTGCTTTAGGTATTGATCCTTTTCGATTCCTAGCTTGGCAGGAGAAAGAATTAGCTGAAAAACTACAAAATGCATATCTAGAGGAGCATAAAGAATTCGACCCTGTTTACGGACTAGTCGTTTAAGAAGTGCAACTCTATGAAAACATAGAACCCGAGCTGTCCCTCGATAGGGATTTCGGGTTTATTTTTTATTTTGATATATAGGTAAGAGCTGAATCACAGTATGCCCGGTTATAAATATCTGAAGAGATGGACATTTTATACTTACGAGGCAGGTTTGAGAAATCTCGATTCATCAAGAAGAAACCCTGCAAAAGGTGACAAACTTGTTACACATCAGTGTAATCACTTGCATCTAGTGCTCAATCAAGCTAACATAGAATTAAAATAGCAGGACGTGTGCCTTGCACCGAGTTACTATAAGGAGGTTTCACCATGTTATTAGCGGAAGCAGCAGCAACAACAAGTACGTATACAAGCTTTGATATTTACGTTTTAATCTTCACGGTGGTCATCGCCATTGCTTTCATCAGAGAGCTGATCAATCCTAAAAGAAATTTGTTTGCCCTAGGGTTTGCGGGGGTTGCCTTGTTCGTATTCGGCTTCATGGATGTTGTTATGATCAGAGGCTGGTAATTCCGAGCAAAACAAGATAAAAGCCCACAGGACCAAGATCGTAAGATCAACGGAGCCTGCGGGCTTTTTTGTTTTATTTAAAATGAATGCTTATACCCACCACATTTCACCAAGAGGTTCCTTGATGAGCACTTGTTGGAGATTTTGCACGGCTTTGGAGAATCCTTCTTCAACGGACATTAAACCGTCTTCATGCTCGATGCTCACGACATAGTCATAACCAACAAGGCGCAGAGCACTGATGATGTCAGCCCAAACTTTCATATCGTGACCGTAACCAACGGAACGGAACTGCCAAGCGCGGTCAAGCATGTTGGCATAGGATTGCATATCTGTTACACCATAACGGTTCACATTGTTCACATCAAGGGATGTATCTTTGGCGTGGAAATGGTGGATCGCGCCGGCACGGCCAAGAATTTGAACCGCTTGAACAGGATCGATACCTTGCCACCACATGTGACTCGGGTCAAGATTTGCTCCAATTGCTTCACCTGCAGCTTCACGAAGACGAAGGAGGGTTGCTGGCGTATGTACGGAGAAACCACCGTGCAGCTCCAGTCCGATTTTAATATTTCGGTCGGAAGCGTACTTGCCTGTTTCTGTCCAGTAAGGAATAACTTTGTTCCCCCACTGCCAGTCCAGAATTTCTTGGAAATCGTTCGGCCAAGGCGCTACCGGCCAGTTCGGATACTTCGCATCCTCATGGTCTCCAGGGCAGCCAGAGAATGTGTTAACCACAGGTACCTCTAAGCGTTCAGCAAGATCAATCGTTTGTATGATAGCATCGTGAAACTCTTTTGCAATGTGTTTTTGCGGGTGCAGCGGGTTACCGTGGGCACTAAGGGCGCTGATTGTCAAACCGCGGGATTCCACCGCATGTTTAAATGCTTTTAGTTTCCCTGCGTCTGCGAGGAGTTCGCTTGGGTTGCAATGCGCTGTACCGGGATAGCCCCCTGTACCAATTTCAACAGCATCTAAGCCTTTTGCAGCAATGTAATCCAACGCTTCCTCGAAAGGTTTTCCACCGAACAGAACCATAAAAACGCCTAACTTCATTAGGTACACCTCCATAAATGGTAAACAACCACACAAATTATACCACTATCATCCAGTAAAATGAAGCAAGCCTTTATAGATCCGAAGGACCGTCTCATAATTGGAGCTGTAGATAATAACCGAGAACGTAACCAACGCTTGTGTCACGAAACAACGGAAGTAGAAATAGGTTTTGGATACTTTCTTTTTATTAACGGTAGTGATTTTAAACATATTTTCGATGGCAAGAATGATCCCATGATAGAGCCCGTAGAAAAAATAAAGCCACGTAAAGCCATGCCACAGACCAATCAAGACCATAATCAGAACGGACAAGCTGGAGGCTACCCAGCGGGATGGGGCGGTACGGGAGAAGAACATGAAAATATGATCACGGAAAAAATCACCTAGCGTCGCATGCCAATTCCGCCAAAACTGCGTCATGGAAGGCGAGAGGAGTGGACGCTTGAAGTTCTCAGGCATCGTGTAACCCATCAATCGTCCAAAGCCGATCGCCATATCGGAATAACCGGAGAAATCGAAGTAAATGAGTGCATAGAACCAGATCAATAGAAATAACGACTGATGGGTGTGCAGATCCTGCTTTAGCACTTGATCGAAAACGCTGGTCATCCAAGTGACCACAACAATTTTCTTAAACAATCCTAAAATGATTCGTTTCACACTGTCTTCGAAGAGCGCTGCATCTACGTTGTAAGGCTTTTTGCTATCGGCCATGAAGTCACGGAATTTTAAAATCGGCCCTGATGTAAAAGTTGGAATGAAGAGCAGGTAATTCGCGTAATCAATAACTGGAACTTGGCCTTCTTTACCGAAGAAATAAGCAAAATAATAAGCATCGATCACTTTAAGAACGTTATAAATGAGGCCTAAATAGATGATAGCATCGAACAATGGGTTGTGAAAAATGTCCATGACGAAAAGCCGGACACCGAGAAACACACCGACAACATTAGCAGCAATCGCGAAAATAAAGGTCGCTTTACGCCATAACGTCGTTCGACATAGATAAACAAAGCCGGCATAATTAATGACCGTAAAAGCGGCATAGAAAATAAGCAGCTTCTGGCTGAAGAGCAGCAGGAAGCATAGGCTGAAAATAATCATCAGAATGCGTTTATTATTAGCCCACTTGCGGGTGAGCATCAGAACAGCAACCATGCCGATCATAGCAATAATTGCGTTCATGTGCATATAAAACATAGCTTAAGAACTCCTCGCTTCGAATGCTTAATCAGTCTCATCTTAGACTTCTAGAAGATTTAGAAATACTAGAATTTCTCGTAGATAAACAAGCCTTTGCCAGTAAAATAGATGAAAACCAAATACAGCATTACGAGATAGATCAGGACTTCGATGGTTTTCCTAAGGATTTTAACCATGTGTCTACCTCCTTCGTAAATAACGGTGCGCCCTCTTCGCGGTTTAAGTGGACAAGGTCATGGAAATAGCGTGGATCGTATTTGTGCAGCAAATCCAGCGTAGGGACATTCGCTGCTTGCAGCTGGCGGTTTGCCTCTTGCATCAAGGAGGCGACGTAAGGCGGATCCGCATAGCCTTTGTTCCACGGCATCCAGATCACACGCAGAGGAAGTTGATGCTTATTCGCATACTGGATAACCCACTTCAGAGCATCCAAATTTGCTTGAAAATCTTTTAGTGTCATGGCACCGAAACGCTTGTCGTAATCGGTCCATTTCGTCTTTAGGAAAGCATCGTCTTTGCGACCGGGGTACAGTTCTTTATCAATCCAGCGGGGTTCGTAGGCTAGGCTGCCTTTGCGCAAATTACGAGCAAACTCTTCACCAGTATCCCGGAAATAGTCGCGGTACGTATAAACATAAGGCTGATACCATGGTTTGAACCATTGGTAGGTTGGATCCGTTTCAAGTGAATCCAGCATGGTGTGAACATCGATGCCAATCACAAGCTCATCCTTAACTTGGTAAAGGTTATTCGATAGGATGGCTTTCAGGTCGGTTAGCTTTCCATAAGAAAGTCCCATCTCGACTAAATGTGCTTCAGATTTCTCTTCGATATAGGCACCAGTAACGGACGAATTACCGAAGAAAACCGGACCCGATTGGGACCAGCCGTGGTGGTAGAGTGTTTTGGTAAAGTCGTTTTTGTAAAAACGGCGCGAGCTAACCATCGGGTTCCACCAGGAGATGAGCTGGTCGGAGACGACGATTGCTAATAGCAGGCCGAGTACGAAGCTATTTTTTTTGAGAAATGCAGCTGCTTTCAACGGTATCACTCATTATCTTTGTATAGGATGGACGCTACATAACGTCTGGCTTGCCATAGAGAACGTATGAAGCATTAGGTGGCCCACAGCTGACATGGAACTGTAATCGAACAGCTAATGTCGGCGTGTGGGCTATAGTAATGTTACTTGGTTGTAGATAGGTAGGTTGCCTAATGTATCCAGCACCCTCGAGAAATAAACGAACATTATTGGTTTATGCAGCCTAGATCGGTACCAACAAACATAGCGCCTAGAAAATACCCGGCGAACCTAACTCATCCAGAACAGCCCAATGTATTGGACGAGTTCGATGAGCATGAGCGCTCCGCACCCAACGAATGAAGTTGCATTTTGTGCACTGATTAGAAGGCCAAGCAAAAGTAGTTAGGAATAAAACAGAAAAGGCACTTACAGCGCCTTCTCCTGCCAAGCATGGTACTGCTCACGGAATGCAGCAGGCCACTGCTGCTCGTCGAGACCGTACTGCGCCAGGAATGCGAACGCCCAGCGTTCAATTCCGAAGCCTACACAGCCAGTAACGGCGTTGCGCTTGCCCATTTTAATATTAAAAGCATTCCCAAACGTATTGCTATGAAAATTTACAGAGGAGCACGCGATTGATTTCTTCACATGAGGAATGCTCAAGCGCAGCTCATATTTCATCTCCTGATTTCGTTGGAAGGACGCTTTCACTTGGAAATCGTTCGTGAAGAACGGGTCGTTGGCGATCTCCATCATGCTGTCTACGTTCCACTCAACGGCAAGCTCTTTGAGATATTCGATGGATTTTAGGCGATTTTCTTTGACGAAGTCGGGTTTACCGACGAAAATAATTTCACGCATCGAGAAGTCGAGCAGACGACCGAAATCGGTGTGGTTTTTGGACTCGAAACGATGACATTTCGCAATGGCTGTCACGACGATGCCGTCACCTTCAAGCGTTTCATTCTCTAGGCCTTCATAGCAGTGATAACAAGTAGAAGGATTCATCATGAAGTTCGGCTTCACCATGTTGTTATCAAGCGCGAGGGGCTGCTCTTGGTTCCAACCGCCAGCTTCGCGGATCGATTGGGAGAAGGATTCAATGACATCCAAATCTTCACGCAAATGAGTCACGAAGTGGATATGCTCAGGGAATGAAGTGAAGTGATTCGTTTTATTCAAAGTGTGGCTATGAATGACAGCTGGATAAGATTCTTCCTGCATGCCTTCGAAACGCTTGGCGATCTTCGTTACGAAAGAGTAGTCGAAGAAACGCATTAAGCTGGAAAACGGCTCGCGGAAAATAAAAAGGCCGGGCTCCAACACTTTAATGGCTTTACGCTCTACAAGCTCAGCGATAATATCGCCTTCGTAGGGAGTGTCGACTTTGTTCTCGAAGAGAATGTTTTCTTTGAAGCCGAAATCACCATGGGAGAAACGTTCAATAAGACGCCCCACCCGCTCGGTAATACCTTCGTTTCCGCTAGGAGAGTTATGCGTAATGATAATGTGGCCATCTACAAGGGCAATATCCTGAATATGCTCATCGGCAAAGGCAGACGCATATTTGACTTGTCCATGCTGACTTTCAGCCAGGCCTTCTAAAGAAACTTTACATGTCAACATGAGTGGGTTACCTCGCAGTCTTCTTGGAAATAAAATCGGCAATTTCGCTTACCGTGTTCATGGAGTACAGCATTAAATCTTGATTCGTCACTTGGATGCTGTACGTTTTCTCAATATGGGCGATGAGCGCTGTGGCGCCTATGGAGTCGATGAACCCATAATCAAACAGATGAACATCAACGTCAAAATCATCGTCATCCTCAGCAATTTCATAACGCTCGCGAATATGCTGTTCAAGCTGCGCTACTAATTCTTCATTAGACATGTTGGAAAGCCTCCTGGTTAATTTAAAAGTGGTAAAGGAACGATAGTTCATTTTGCGGTAAACGAGAGTGTCGTCAAATCACCGTAGCGGGTGATGGTGTACATATGGGCTTGGGCGTCATGCTCAATCTTGACCTCGGATGATCCGTTGAAGAGCAGCTCCGTAGGACTGAATACTTTCACTTGCTGCAGACCTGCTGATTTCAGGGCTAATTGATGTGTGTTTCTTTGCTGTGTCAGCTCAAAAGGGACATTAGAACGCACAACGTGGAACTTTTCCTTGTTTGCTCCAATACCGATGGAGGATGGCTTAGCCAAACCTAGGTAGAATCGGTTGTCAATCGTCGTGTAAATATCCGAATCACTTTGGAGAGAGTATTGGGCTAGCTTATCTCCCTTATCGATGACGACTCCCAGTGTTGAAGAATACTCATCAGCCAAGCTTGGCACCTTGTCGGTATTGGGTGTCAAAGTGGCATGAAAGTGTGGACTGCCGCCAGATAATCGATCTTTCAGCTTGTCCCATAAATAAGAGGCCCATGACTGACTGATACGAACTTCGCTTTTCATAGCGGTTAGGAATGACTTCGCCATCTGTGTTTCGGTCATAAAATTATAATCATGCTTCGTACGAAGCTTATTAAAGTAGTCGGCGAATTCGGTTAAATCAGCAACTTTAGATGGTACGGGAAAATGGTACTCGATGTGCTCGAAATAATCAATCGGCATGTCCAATTTAACCATTGATTCGAAAACATCCGTTGTCGCGTAGTCTCCTGTCCGCAGTACCGGCGTCGGTGTATGAATCAGCATCGTATGATCCATACTCCCTTGTTTATCCTGTAATAGAAAGGGAAGCGACCAAATCTCTTCCGGACGTGGAATGACGGGCGAATCGGGCGCTAAGAATCCGAAATTGTACCATAATCCTTGCTGCTGTTCATTCACCAGTGTTTGCTGGTGGTCAATGTTATTGATGCGCCACGTGTGTTGGTTCGTTCCAACATGCAGCCAAGGGATACCAAGCTTATCGAAAGCTTTCTTGTGAAGGGAAAGCTCGGTGCGTTCCTCTTCAGTACTTTTGAAATTATGCACAAACACGTGCGGATCGATTTGTAAATGATTGTCACGCGCGTATTGGATGAACTCCTGGAGCTCCGCTTGATAAGGAAACTGCGGGTCGTCAATCGAAATGGGGGACCCGAATTCGATACCGCCAACGACCAAGTCGTCTTTGCCGTCGTGATTAAGATCTATCCAAAGCGGGACGGAGTAGTGGCCGGCAACCAAGGCGTGATCGCCGACTTGGTTCAGGGTTGTGCCCTGTAGGGGACCCGCATCCGCCCAAGCGCCATCAGCGCTATGGAGATACACCTGTAGGTCCCCATCACTGCTGCCGACCACGATATCGAGTCGGCCGTCGCCATTGATGTCACGCACGGATGGTGCGGCGTGCGTGGCTTTATTAGGCAGCGTGATGATCACGCTGGCTTGGTCGAGTAGCAGGCCCGCTGCGCTGCGGCCCTTGTAGAGCCGCACTTGTCCATCGGCTCCGCCTAGGACAAGGTCAAGCTTGCCGTCGCCATCGACGTCGGCGACGAACGGCGCTGCAGGCCCTCCGGGCAGCTGCAGCGCCTTCCCGCCCGCGAGCATCGCCGCGGGCTTCGCGAACCTGCCGCTAGCAAGCTGCGGCAGAAGCCGTACCGCCCCGGACTCGTCGGACACGACGAGGTCCGTGCGGCCATCCCCGTTCACGTCTGCGGCGTGAACGGCACTGTAAGAGCCAAGCTGGAGCGGCTCGCCGGACTCCAGCAGCAGCTTTACCGGCGCGCCGAACGTGTCCGGCAGCGCCAAGCCCTCAGGCGGCGGCTCACTCGTGTAGGCCGCCGCGTCAACGCCTTGATTCGTGTACACATACACGAATCCGTCCGAGCTGCCGACCACGAGGTCCGTGCGGCCGTCGCCGTTCATATCCGCGGCCGTCGGGTACGCGCGGTAAGGCAGCTCAATCGCGCTCGACAGATCGCGATACTGCGGAAACAAAGCCTGCCGCAGGGGCTTGCCGGCAGCCATCACGTGCAGCCCGCTCGCGTAGCCCGAGCCAGGCAGCTCACCATAGAACGTCGGCTTCGCGTTCGTTCCTGTGTTGAGCTGCACTGTCACGCTCTCGCGCCATTGCCCCCAGTAAAAGGCGTTCCGCACAAGTGTAAACGAGGGAATCTCGTTATATTCCTTCAGCTTCTCCGCCCAAGCTATGCCGTCCTTTTGACCAATGGCCGGCATCGCCTCAAAATGATTCTGAAAAGCCATCGCGGGCCGCCCATAGGGACCGAGGACTTTCCGCACACTGTAACCAAGTGTTTCTTTCGATACATAAGCCAGCTGCTCACTGCGGTACTGCATGTTCGCGGCAGCAAAAGCAAAGTTAAAGTAAGGCTCAATCGGCAACGTTTTTCTATTGAAATAAGTCGTTCCCGGAACTCGTTTCATGTCATCTTGGTACTTGGTGGCCAGTTGGGAGAAGCCTAGCTTCGGATCCATCCCGCTCATCATGTCGTAGCCAGTTTGGAAGTACCGGTTCGGCAGGAAATTGCTGCTGATCAGCACGGCGCCTTTTCCAACGCGGTTTTGCATAACTAGCGAAACGGGCATTTTCGACTCCACTGGATTATTCATGGCCACAATCGTTTGACCTGTGGAGGGATCGAAACCGAATCCGAGGTTAAAGCCAGGTAGATCGTCCATTTTATGATGCTTAAGATAGCTTTGCGTAAATAATTGAAAGGTTTGTTGAATGCCCTCAAGATTAACTGGCACCTGCGGGTAGCTGAGAGACAGTGAATCCCCAGATAAGAAAGGCGAGCCAAAATTGTTCAGTGGTATCTTTTTTAAATCAACAATTCTGGCAGCTCCAAGAAAATCCAGCGGAAATCGGTCAGCAAACTCATTTTCCAACAATAAATGTCCGCCCTGCTTCACGAATGTTACGAGTTTCGAAACTTGTTCCGCCCACCCGGCATCTTGCGCAAGGGCAGGATCCAAATAGATTGCATTGTACTTACGAAGCTGGCTCGTTGATAAGGAAGGCAGGTTTTGTTTGTCAATGTGAAAGCCCGCTTGCAAGGTTTGCTGAAAATTCCCATAGGCTGCCGCATCATAAAGATCCCCGCTCGTCGCATAGAGGAGCTTGGTTTCATCTACTTTTGGCAAAAATAAAAGTAAGCCTAATACAAATAAGAGACCAAGGCCTAGTCCAATAACGAATTTTAAAACACGAATTTTCGACAAAACCAATGGGATCCCTCAATTACTAAAAAGGTCACTATCCTTGCCATTATAGCATTCATAGGAAGCTTTGTTAACTTATAAAGGGTTTCTGTTAAGTGAGGAAACGTTTGGCAATCAGCTGTGACTGTCGGATATTGGCTAAGTTTGTAATTACCCCCCGCCCTAGATTCCTACCTATCCTTTCTGTTACACTAAAGAGAAGACTTTGAGGATGACCCGAGGATCTATTATTGAAAGGATTTGCTGCCATGCGTACGATACGCAGAGAAGATATAGAATTGTTGGCCCCTGCGGGGGATTGGGATTGTTTGAGAGCGGCTGTTGCCAATGGGGCGGATGCCGTGTTTTTTGGTGTGGAGAAATTTAATGCTAGAGCACGTGCGCATAACTTTACGATGGCTGAACTGCCGGATATTATGTCGTTTCTTCATCTATATGGGGTGAAAGGCTTCCTGACCTTCAACATCCTCGTGTTTGAGGAAGAATTGAATGATGCGAAGCAATTGATAGATGCCTGTGTGGACGCCGGTGTGGATGCGGTCATTGTACAGGATCTTGGTTTGGTTAAAATGATTCGCCAAATCTCCCCGGATTTCCCGATTCACGGATCCACACAGATGACGATTACATCGCCTGAGGCGGTTGAATTTACGAAGCCGTTCGATATTGAACGCGTTGTGTTAGGACGCGAAAATAACTTGAAGCAGATCAAACAAATCGGCGATCAAGCGAAGCTTCCGATGGAAGTATTCGTGCATGGTGCGCTTTGCGTATCTTATTCCGGTCAGTGTCTGACTTCTGAAATGTGGGGCGGGCGTTCCGCCAACCGCGGAGAATGCGCACAAGCCTGCCGCTTGCCGTATGATCTGATGGTCGATGGCGTGCAAAAGCCGATGGGCGACGTAACCTATTTGCTGTCGCCAAAGGATTTGGCAGCGATAGAGATCGTGCCGGAGCTTATTGAAGCCGGCGTACGCTCTTTCAAAATTGAAGGTCGTTTGAAGACCCCTGAATATGTGGCCAATGTCGTGAGCAAGTACCGCCGTGCGATTGACCGTTATTTCAATGGGGAGGACGCTCGTCCAACCAAAGAAGAGGTACGTGAGCTTCAGCAAAGCTTCTCGCGTGGATTTACGGTTGGTTTCTTGAATGGAACCAACAATAAGCAGCTCGTAGACGGCACGTTTCCGAAGAGCCGTGGGGTGTTCGTGGGCCGCATCAAGCAGATTTTGCGCGATGGCGTAATCTGTGAGCTGGAGGCGCCGCTCAAGCGCGGTGACGGGCTTGTTTTCGATGCCGGGGATCCGACGAAGAAGGAAGAAGGCGGGCGCATCTACGATTTGCGCCGCAAGGGAGAGAAGCTCGAAGGCGAAGCCGAGGGCGGACTCATCGAGATCGTTATGGGACGTAACGATGTGGAGCTCGGCCGTCTGCATGTCGGCGACCGCATCTGGAAGACGAATGATCCACAGCTGGACAAGCGCCTGCGCCAGACGTTCGAGACCGATAAGCCTTACCGGACATTCCCGGTAAGCGTGAAGGTAAGCGGCGTAGAGGGCGAGCCGCTCAAAAGCTGGTGGACGGATGTGCAAGGCGGACATACCGTCTTCGTACAATCCGAGCTTCCGCTGGTTCGCGCGGAGAAAAGACCGATGGACGAACAGCTCTTTACGGAGCAGTTCGGACGCCTTGGCGGCACGATTTATGAGCTCAGTCAGCTGGATGTGCAGCTGACTGGTGAACTGATCGTGCCGATGCGTGAGCTTAACAGCATGCGCCGCATGGCTGTGGAGCTGATGGAAGACGAGCGGCAGAAGCCGCGCACTTACATGAAGCGTGAAATCGGCGTGTATGACGATGTGCTTCAGCCAGCTGCTGAGTCTGCAGTCACCGCCGCTGCTCCTGCGCTTTCCCTAGCGGAACGCAAGGCTGTGGAGCTTACGGCACTTTGCCGTAACTTGGATCAGGTGAAGGCCGTGCTTGAAACAACCGATATCGAGTTTATTTACGCGGATTTCGAATTTATTAAGCAGTTCCCTGCGGCCGTGGAAGCCGTTCGTGCAGCCGGGCGTCGGATCGCCTTGGTGACACCGCGTATTCACATGCCAGGGGAAACGGGCTATTTTAACCATATATTAAAGCTTAATCCCGATGCAGTATTGATCCGCAATACGGGCGCAGCCTACTTTTTCTTGAAGCATCGGTTGGAAAATCCGGACGCGCCGAAACCGCAGTTAATCGGGGATTTCTCGCTCAATGTGGCCAACCACAAAACAGCTGCCTTGTTCCTAGAAGCGGGTCTCTCGAAGATTACGCCTTCGTACGATTTGAACATTCAGCAAATGGTCGATTTGCTTCGTCGTGCTGAAACCTCGAAGCTTGAGGTTGTTATCCATCAGCACATGCCGATGTTCCATACGGAGCACTGCGTGTACTGTACGTTCCTGAGCGAGGGCACTGACTTTACAAACTGTGGCCGTCCTTGTGAGGATCACAGCGTTTCTTTGCAAGATCGTGTCGGTATGTCTCACCCGGTGCGTGTCGATGAAGGCTGTCGCAATACGGTGTATAACGCGGTGGATCAGTCTGGTGCCGAGTACTTGAGTCATTTCATGGATCTGGGGATTCGCTCCTTCCGTGTTGAGTTCCTTGAAGAAACGCCAGACAAAGTGCGTGAAATTCTTGACTTGTACCGTCGCGCGATTGATGGAGAGATTAGCGGTACGCAAGTATGGCGTTCATTGAAGGCGACGAATCAATTAGGTGTTACTCGCGGTCAGTTGGTGAAGTAGAGGTTCTATTGTATGGAAAACAGCCCAGTGCCTATTAGGTACTGGGTTTGTTGTTTTCTGGAAGAAAAGGAAAGCGGGGTCTCAATTGTTTTGTTCATTTATTGTCATTTGTATGATGTCCTGAATAATATGTTACAGCTAATGCCTAAGCCTAACGGACATAAGAAGAAAGGATGACGATGGATTACGATGAAAAGGACATATAAGTTGACCGAGATCGCTGGTAAAATCGGAAAAACGCGAGCTGTTGTAACGGAATGGTCAAATTATTTTCGCGAATTTCTTCCGACTAAAGCTGTTGGCGGATTCCTAAGGTACACAGAAGAAGCCATCGAAATTTTTGAGATCATTGCCAAGATGAGCGATACCAATAAACCGCCTAAATTTATAAAAGAACATTTACAGGAAATGCGTCAGAAGTCAATTATTGCACTCAATGAAGAAAAGCCTTTACCTCCTACACCCACTATTGTTCCTAGCTCCAATTTACCTCCTTCCGTAGACAACACAATCCTACCTCCAGTTATGAATAACTCCAGTTTGCAATTAAGTAAAGAAACCATGGAATTAAGTAACATGGTACAGCTCCTCACGCGAAAGATTGAAGCGAATAAATCGCCAAGGCATTTAAAGGACCCTATCGACGACCTGAATCAAAAGGCTGGTATATCATCTATAGCAGGTGGCAGGCTTTTGTCATCTATGATGGATCATTCAAACTCTCAGTTCGTTCAATTAAGTAATGAAGTCACGGAACTTAGCAACATCATCCATGCGCTCAAGCAAAAAGTGAACGAAGTTTCGGGCGTTTCTGAAGAAGTAACGGAACTGCGGAACGTGATTCAGATTCTCACTCAACATGTAACTAATTTGTTCGAACAAGACATTAAAAATGAAGTTGCTGCCACTTTAGAATTACTGTACAGACAAATTGAGGGTATATCTGTAGAGGTAATAGGGCAGAAGAATGTGATCCAATCCGTGCAGCAAAAGGTAACCGAAGTTTCGGAGCAAGATCTTAAAGGTGAAATACTTACGGCCACAACGGAGTTGCTGAATCAACGCAATGAAGGCGTTTCGAAGGATGTAAAAAACCTGCGTAACGAGATTCATCTTCACACGCAAAAGATAAGTAAAATGCTGGAACAAGAAATCCGGAGTGAAATAAATGCTACGGCAGAATCGCTAGATAAACGTTATGATACCGTATCCGAAGAAGTAACGAGGCTGCGGAACGTGATCAAGATTCTCACTCAAAAGGTAGCTGAGGTGCTGAAACAAGACATCAGAAGTGAGGTTGTTTCCACAATTGAGTTGCTGAACACACAAATTGAGGGTGTTTCTACAGAAGTATCAGGGTTGCAGCATGCGATCCAAAACGTACAGCAACAGGTAACTGAAGCATCGGATCGTGATCTCAAAGGTGAAGTGCTTACTGCTGCAACGGAGTTACTGAACCAACGCTTTGAAGGCGTTTCGGAGGATGTAAAAAAACTGCGTAATGAGATTCATCTCCAGACGCAAAAGATAAGTGAAAAGTTTGAACAAGACATCCGGAGTGAAATAAATGCTACGGCAGAATTGCTAGATAAACGTTATGATACCGTATCTGAAGAAGTAACGGAGCTGCGGAACGTGATCGCGATTCTCACTCAAAAGGTGGCAGAGGTGTTTGAACAAGACATCAAAAGTGAGGTTGTTTCCACAATTGAATGGCTGAAAAGACAAATTGAGGGTGTTTCTACAGAAGTAACAGGATTGCAGCATGCGGTCCAAAGCGTACAACAAACGGTAACTGAAACTTCGGATCGAGATCTCAAAGGTGAAATACTTACTGCCACGGCGGAGTTGCTGAACCAACGCTATGAAGGCGTTTCTATGGATGTAAAAAACCTGCAGAATGGGATTCATCTTCATATGCAAAAGGCAAGCGAATTGTTGAAACAAGAAATCCGAAGTGATGTTTTTTCCGCAATTGAATTACTGAACAGACAATTTGAGGGTGTTTCTTCAGAAGTATCAGGGCTGCAGCATGCGATCCAAAGCGTACAACAAACAGTAACTGACGCATCGGACCGTGATCCTGAAGGTGAAGTGCTAACTGCTACAACGGAGTTACTGAACCAACGCTATGACACTGTATCTGAGGAAGTAACGGAACTGCGCAATTTGATTCATCTTCACACGCAAAAGGTAAGTGAAGAGTTGAAACAAGAAATCCGAAGTGACATGCTGGCTACGGCAGAATCACTAAACAAACGCTATGATGACATATCTGAACAATTGACATCACAGCAACGACTACTTGAAAAGATCTCTAGAATGTTAGGTTTTTAGGCTTATCCTTTAGAACTCCCTAACAGCTAGGGAGTTCTATTATTTATACAAACATTTCAGCTTGCTATCTAGCAATCGACGATACAGCCTCCTACCATCCTCTTCCACACTCATTCGTTCACAATTTAGACACAATTTTTTAATCTATTTTTCAGATTTGCTTAAGGTTGGTTTATTGTTCCACGGGTATAGTGATGATGGTTATATGAACGAGTAGAAATGGGGGATCTTGGATGCTTGAGGTCAAACAAGTCAGCAAGCTGTACGAAAATGATCGCGGCGTACACAACATCGACTTCTCGATGCAGCGCGGCGAAATCGTCGGCTTTTTAGGACCAAACGGTGCCGGCAAAACAACGACGATGCGCATGATTACGGGTTATTTGAACCCTACGCATGGTCAAATATGGGTGGATGGTCACTCCATGGCGGATAACCCGAAGAAAGCACGCCGCAAAATCGGCTACTTACCCGAAACGCCGCCTCTCTATCCCGAGATGACAGTGCAAGCTTATTTGCGATTCATCGCAAATCTTCGCGATGTGCCTGCACGAGAACAGAAGCTGCGTGTCGGCGAAGCAATCGACAAGCTAGGTCTTCAAGGCCGCGAGAAGCAAATTATTCGCTCCTTGTCTAAGGGCTACAAGCAGCGCTTGGGCCTCGCGCAAGCGATTCTGCACCAACCGGATCTGCTTATCCTGGACGAGCCTACGTCCGGCCTTGATCCGAAGCAGATCATCGAGATTCGCCAGCTGATTCATGAGCTGGGGGAGAACCATACAGTGCTGCTGAGCACGCACATTCTCCCGGAAATTAACGCGATTTGCAACCGCGTTCTCATTATTAACCAAGGCCGCGTCGTTCTCGACGAGCGCCCTGAGCATCTCGGCCGCACGATGGGCGAGACGTTCGAGGTGTCGCTCGAGGTCAAGGGACCTCGCGAGCGGATCTTGACCGAGCTGCGCAGCCTAGAGGCGGTCGCAGCGGTGAAAGAAGTCGACGCGCCAAGCGACGCTGCAGCTATCGCTGCGCCTGCTGCGCAGGATGTGTTCAACAGTGACAATGCAGTTGTGGAAGCGGCGATCTCTGAGCCAGTATCAGCCGAAACCGTGAAGCTGCTCGTAACCTCGGCGGATCGCTCCGATATCCGCGAAGCGCTGTTTTTCCGCTTAGCCGGTGCCGGCTACCCGATCCTTGAGATGAAGCGGGAAAGCCTCAGCCTAGAGGATATCTTCCTCAAGCTGACGACGGATGAACCTGTTGAAGCCGACAGCACTCCGAAGGAGGAGGTAGATGCCGATGCGTAGAATCTGGGCCATTTGCTCGAAAGAGCTGCAAATGTATTTCTTTTCGCCGGTTGCTTACGTGGCATTCGCTTTCTATGTGCTGCTATCGAGCTTCTTCTTCTACATCAACTTCGTTAACGGCCAGCCGCCGATTGTGGATGCGCGTTCCGTTGTTGGTAACACCACATTCGTGTATCTCTTTATCATCCCGCTATTGACGATGCGTCTCATCGCAGATGAGTTCCGTCAAGGGACAGATGAGCTGTTGCTGACTTCACCTGCAGGCATTGGTGAAATCGTGCTGGGTAAATATTTGTCTGCTTTTATTGTACAAGTGGGACTAGTGGGGATCAGCTTAATTTACCCGCTCATCATGTCTGCCTTCGGAACGCTGGATAAGCCTGTTATGTGGCTGTCCTATCTAAGCATGTTCCTATTAGGCTGCGCGATGATGGCCATTGGCTTGTTCGCTTCCAGCTTGTCCAACAATCAGATGGTTGCCGGTATATCAGGCTTTGTTATCTTGCTTTTGCTGTGGCTGCTTGATTGGGTAAGCGGCAGCATGACAGGCAAGCTGAAGGATTACGTCGCTCAATTCTCATTGACGAGCCATCTGACGAACTTGCAAAAGGGCGTCCTGCACGGCGGAGACATCCTCTTTTATATCACATTAACAGCTGTGTTCCTGGTTCTTTGCATACAAGTCCTTGAAAGAAAGCGTTGGAGGTGAGCGGGATGAATAAGTGGATACGGGGAACTAATGCGACTGTTTTATCGATCGCCGTTATCGGCATTTTCATTATACTGACGATCTTCCTTCATTCGCTGAAAGGCTTTCAGGTCGATTTGACGAAAAATAAGAGCTTTACGCTCTCCGAGCAAACAGTTGCCACACTCAAAAACTTAAATCAAGATATTCACATCGTTGCCTTTACGAATAGTGGGGACAACAACGGTTTTGTGACCCGTCAAGTCACTGATATGGTGACCGAATATAAGAAGCAAAGCGGTAAGATTACGTATGATGAGTACGATATGCTGAAACAGCCTTCGATGGCCAAGCAGTATGGTGTCGATCAAGGCGGAACCATTATTTTTGAAATGGGTTCTAAAAAGCAGAATATCAATTTCTATGAATTGTTTGCCGGTCAACAAGATGGTTCTTACACGTTCTCAGGGGAAGAAAAGTTTACCCAAGCCATTAAGAGCCTCACGTCTACAGAGAAGCACACGGTTTATCTGCTTTCCGGTCATCAGGAATATCCTCAGAATGCCATGACCATTTTGAAAAGCAGTTTGGAAGCCGCTAATTATGTCGTGAAGGACCTTAATCTGTTCGTTGAGGGTAAAATACCGGACGATGCGCAGATGCTTATGCTGCTTGGTCCGCAAAATGACCTCAATGATAAAGAAGCAGCGCTAATTGAAGCTTATTTGAAGGATAAAGGCAAGATTTATATGGCATTAGGCTTCAATAAAGATATGGCGACTAAGTGGAAAAACATCGATGCGATCATGAAAACGTACGGCATTCAGGATCAACATGCGATTGCGATTGAACCGAAACAAACGTCGCTCTATGATCCGCTGACGATTATTCCGGAGTATGGTCCCCATGACATTACCAACAAGCTGTCCAGCAATAATTTGGTTACGATGTTGTCGCTGGCTGTAAGTTTGAATACGGATGGCAGTGCACCAGACTATACCCAGTCTCTGCTATTGAAAACAACAGATAAAGCTTACGGGGAAACAGATATCAACCTTCTAGCACAATCCAAAACCAAGCAGGATGCGACAGATGTCAAAGGACCGCTCAACCTTGGCTACGCGATTTCGAATAAGGATAACAAGCCTAAAGCTGTCATTCTTGGGGGATCTACGTTTGTACTAGATGAAGATATTCAGAATCAAGGCAACAAGGATTTTGCTTTGAACAGTATTGGCTGGCTGCAGGAACAGAAGGATCAGATCACGATCCGTCCGCGTCAAGGGGATGCGTTCCAGCAAGCGATGATTACGCCTAGCCAAGCGAATACGATTTTCCTCGTAACGATCGTGTTCTTACCGCTCTTGTTCCTAGTGATTGGCGGCTTGATTTGGTGGAGGAGGAGACGAGGATGAAACGGTTTATTCCTACGATTCTGTTAGTCGTTATTTGCATCGGCGGTTTTTGGTACGCATCGAGCAAAGACTTCTTTCAAGAGAAAAAAGATGAACCGAAATCGCTCATCACACTCAAGCAAGAAGACGTACAGTCCATTCATGTGAAAAAAGAGGAAGAGCAGATCGAGCTAGCTCGAAATGGTAGCGGTTGGGAGATGAAAACCCCGGCACCAGCGCCGATCAATACGAGTCAAGTGGGTTCGTGGTTGGACGCCCTAGGTTTGGTGACATCAACGAAAGTAGTTGAAGATCAGGCAAGTAATTTATCCACCTATGGACTAGATAAGCCTGTAGGAACTTACGAAGTTACGTTAAAAGACGGCTCGAAGAAAGGGCTGCTGGTCGGTACAGCTCTTCCCATCGAAGGCTTCTCCTATGTTCAGGTGGAAGGATCTCCTGCCGTGTATCAGGTGAGCGATCAGTCGCTCTCTGCCATCAGCAAAGAACCGGTAGACTTCGCTGATGCTAGCCCAGTCCAATTCGAAAGCGACAAGGTGCAAAGCGTAAAACTGACATGGAAAGGCCAGACTTTTACGCTTGCCAAAACGGATAAAGACAAGGTAGCTGCTGAGGCAAACTGGAAGCTTGGTGATAAAGAGCTAAAAGGCGCGGAGGCCACTCCGCTGCTGAATGAGCTGAACTTCCTGCATAGCGTTGATCTTCCACAGCCAGCGGCTCAGAAGCCAACTGCGGGCGGTGAGCTCAAAATAGAGCTTGGGTTGTCTGTTGATGGCAAAGAGGTCACCGAGATCTATGAAGGCAAGCTAAGCCAAGATCAGGTCTGGCTCTCGAAGCAAGGCGGACAGTGGGCGTACCCGCTTACAGCCGCGGACATACAGAAATTGACGGATGCCTATGCCGGTAAGCCGGCTCAGCCCGCCTCTTAACAAGAAAACTGCTCTCTACAGCTATTGTGCTGTGGGGGCAGTTTTTCTTTGGTTTTTGTTCTTGTTCTTTTTCTTCATTTTAGCTGCAGTAGTTCGGGACCTAGTTTTTCAAATTTTGTTTAACTTTTTTTTCCAATAGCACATAAAACGGAATATTTTGGGAAACCTACAAAAAAGGAATAGAAAGGAGGTAAGATTCACATGTATAGCAATCAAGGGAACCAACAAATTTCGGGCAAAGAGCTTTTGTATGTAGCCGATACGCTAAAAAATGAGGAGCTGCTAGCGAAGCTTTGTGTACAAGGTGCGGTGAACAGCCAAAGTCAATCCTTGAAACAAACCTTGTCTCATCTTTCTCAGGAGCGTCTGCAAAACATTAACGTCCTCATCAACACCCTACAGCAGCAATCAGGCATTACCCATTAATTCGTACATAATAGGAGGTGCAAGAAGATATGTATCAGCAAAACCCGTATCAACAACAGCAGCAGTCTCACCAGATACAAGCACAATTAAAAGACGAGGACTTCGCGAACTTTGTCCTTTCCGAGTTGAAACGCAGTGCTCGTGAATATACAACTGCCGCTTTGGAGGCCTCTAATCCACAGCTTAGGCAGACCTTCCAGTCTCTATTGCAAAAGACACTGCAGGATCAAGCTGCCGTATTTCAGGAAATTCAGAAGCTTGGCCAATATGAGATTCAAGCTGCTCCTCAGCAGCAAATTCAGCAAGAGCTGCAGAAACAAAGCCAGACCGCAGTTCAGCTGCAGTCCTTTGTACAACAAAATTTGAGTCAAACCAGCACGGCGAGCTACCAGCAGCAAGACCAGATGACTTTCGCTCAGCAGCAACAGCAACAATATCAGCCGCAGAGTCAACAACAGAACCAGATTGCGGCTTTATATCAAACACAGGCACCTATCCAACCCATGATCAGTGCCTCCCAATATCCTAATGCGGTGCACAATACTCAAGGGCAAGGCTATTCAACCCATACACAGTCTTCACCCAATCAGACAAGTCAACAGCAAGCCTATATTAGCAACCAGCAAGGACAAAATTATCAAGATCAGAATTATGGACAAACCGGCTATGGTCAATCGCAGGGTTATGCCGCATCATCCGGTTACAGCGCATCTGAAAATGCTGGCATAACTAGCAAATCAGCAAGTTCCACCAGCGCTTCCCGCAGTCAAACAGGTTCCCATACCTCGACGGCAGGAGAGAGCACTTATCTCGGTAAACAACATGAGGGCAGTAAATACAGCTTCTAATTCGGTAGTTTCTCCCTCAATAAACAAGACGTCCTAGCTTCCAGCTAAAGGGCGTCTTTTTTTTATCAAACATCCGATTGCTCCAAATAAGTTTTATTTATTTTGTCCCACTTTTCTCATAATCATGGTATGGAACCAGCTTGTCACTCATATATAAGGAACATAGGATGTCCAAACTTATGGGAGAAGGGTGCAAATGCTGATGAGAAAAACGTGGATTTACGGCACAGCTACTTTAATTGTACTAGGAGCATTAACAACAGCATGTGGTTCCAAACAAGAAGTTGCTAGTAGCGGCGCAGCAGGCTTGAAGGACACCAAGGTAGCAACGACAGTGACCCAAGGGAAGACGGAAAGCAGTGTGAAGACGGTGACCTCCATCGGCAAGCCAGCTATCGATGCCGATTATAAAGTAGAGGGCAGGAATGTTACGATCACGTATCAGACAAGTAATTTCCAGATAGCGGATCATATGGATCAGAAGGCTGTACAGGGTGAAGGACATTTGCATTTGTACGTGGATGGTAAGCAGAAAGCCATGATTGGCAAAACGGGTCCGTTAACGTTGACCAATTTAGCTGCTGGTAAACATGAGATCAGACTCGAGCTTCAGCAAAATGATCATAAGGATCTCAATGTAGAGAAAATTCTTAATATTGAAGTGAAATAATTGGGAACATTTGTGCGTATTTAGTCGGAAATCAAGCGTTGACGCAGATCAGATAACAATACGTACATATTCCTTGAAAAGGCGGGCGCTTAGCCCGTCTTTTGTCATTTGACACACCTGAATACGTAGCATAGACTGTTGATAGTATGGCAGTATTGCCGCCTAATCGGAGGGAAACAATTGATCGTCGATATACGTAAGTGGAAGCATGTATTTAAGCTTGACCCCGATCGGGACATTTCAGATGAAGCCCTCGATCGGCTATGCCAGTCTGGGACGGATGCGATCATGGTGGGTGGCTCAACGGGGGTAACTTTTGATAACACGGTAGATCTTCTATCGCGGATTCGTCAGTATGAGGTGCCCTGTGTGCTTGAGATATCGAATCAAGAGGCCATCGTTCCAGGGTTTGATTTATTCCTAATCCCGATTGTGCTGAATGCGGATGATCCGAAATGGATCGTTGGGCAGCATCACGAGGCGTTGAAGGAATATGGGTCTATGCTCAATTGGGACGAAATTATTGCCGAAGGCTATATCATTCTAAATAGCGAAGCTACAGCTGCGCAATTAACATCGGCTCGTACGAACTTGGATGCCAAAGATGTTGCGGCATACGCACGCATGGCGGACAAGCTTTTTCACATGTCGATTGTTTACTTGGAATATAGTGGTGTGTTTGGAGATATGGAGCTGGTACGTCGGACGCGACAAGTGCTGGAGAATGCCCGGTTATTCTATGGCGGCGGCATTGACAGCCTAGATAAAGCGCAGCAAGCAGCGGAGGTCGCAGATACCATTGTCGTCGGCAACATTATTTATAGTGATCTGGAGCAGGCGCTTCAGACCGTGAACTTTGATAGAACAGGAAGGTAACTTATGAACGAGACAGTCAATATTTTAGATGCGATAAAAAGGTTGAATCCCGAGCAGCGCAAAGCAGTCGAAGCTGTCGACGGCCCACTTCTGATTATGGCTGGAGCGGGAAGCGGGAAGACACGAGTGCTAACGCATCGTATTGCTTACTTGATCGGCACGCGCCGAGCGGCACCATGGAGCATTTTAGCCCTTACATTTACGAATAAAGCGGCACGTGAGATGCAGGATCGTGTCGGCAAGCTGGTCGGCGGCAGTGGGAGCGATATATGGGTTTCCACGTTTCACTCGATGTGTGTACGCATGCTGCGCAGAGACATTTCACGCATCGGTTTTACCTCGAATTTTACCATTCTAGATTCCGGTGATCAGTTATCCGTTATCAAAACGTGCTGCAAAGAACTGAACATTGATACCAAGAAGTACGAACCTAAGGCCTTTCAAGCGGCTATTTCTACAGCCAAAAATGAACTCATCTCTCCTAAACAATTTGAAGATAAAATCGGTGACTACTTCGACGGATTGACCTCCAAAATTTATACGCTTTATCAGAAGAAGCTTAGAAGCAACAACTCCCTCGATTTCGATGACTTAATTATGGCAACCATTCATTTGTTTAATGAAGTTCCAGAGGTTCTGGAGTTTTATCAAAATAAATTTCAATATATTCATGTCGATGAGTATCAGGATACGAACCGGGCGCAGTATATGCTGTGTCAAATGATTGCAGCCAAACATCAGCGCATTTGCGTTGTGGGAGATAGTGACCAGTCCATTTACCGTTGGCGTGGAGCTGACATTTCGAATATCCTTAATTTTGAAAAAGATTATCCGAATGCCACTGCTATTCTTTTGGAGCAAAATTATCGCTCCACTTCTAATATTTTGCAGGCTGCCAATAAGGTCATCGCCAATAATACAGGCCGTAAGCCCAAAAACTTATGGACGGATAAAGAGGGCGGCGTAAAAATTAAGCTGTATCAAGCTGATTCCGAGCATGAAGAAGGCTATTTCGTTACGAGTGAAATTAATAAGAATAAGTCCAATGGTAAAAAGTTCGGTCATCACGCTATCCTGTACCGGACGAACGCCCAATCTCGGGTGATTGAGGAAATTCTTATTAAATCCGATATCCCATACACCATCGTTGGCGGCGTAAAGTTCTACGATCGGAAAGAGATCAAAGATATTTTGGCGTATCTGCGCCTGATCTCCAATCCGGACGATGATATCAGCTTGAGCCGGATCGTAAACGTGCCGAAGCGGGGCATTGGTGACACCTCGATGGACAGAGTGGCCGAAATGGCGGGACGAAGAGGCATTTCCTTATATGCCATGCTGGAGGAAGTCGATTCACTCGAGATCACGTCGAAGGCTAAGCACGCTCTAACTGATTTCCGCGAAATGATTGATAACCTGAACCGAATGGTTGAATACTTATCTGTAACTGAACTGACGGAGAAAATACTGGAGATGTCGCAGTACCGTCTGGAGATGCAGCGTGAGAATACGATTGAATCCAAAGCTCGTCTCGAAAATATCGAGGAGTTCCTGTCTGTGACGATGGACTTCGAGAAACGTAACGAGGACAAGTCACTCATTTCGTTCCTGACCGATTTGGCGCTTATCGCCGATATCGATACGCTGGATAAAGAAAAAAGCGAGGAGGAACAGGACGCCGTTGTGCTCATGACGATGCACAGCGCCAAAGGTCTAGAGTTCCCGGTTGTCTTCATCATCGGGATGGAAGAAGGCGTCTTCCCGCACAGCCGTGCTTTCGCCGATAACGAAGAGCTTGAAGAGGAGCGCCGTTTGGCCTATGTCGGCATCACGCGCGCCGAGCAAGAGCTTTTCCTCACGTGCGCTCGTATGCGCACGCTCTTCGGCCGCACCGCCGCGAACGCGCCATCGAGATTCCTTCAGGAGATTCCGAAGGAACTCCTGGAGAACGTCTCGATGGGCGGCTCCATCGGCGGAGGCTTCTCGCGAGCTGGCCGCACTAGCTCCAGCTCGTGGGGCAGCAGCAGTGGCAGCAGCGCCACTGCCTCACAAGCGGGTCGCGGCTCCGCCGGCTCGTCCGCTTGGGGCACGCCGTCCTCGTTCGGACGGCCTGCTTCTAACGCGGCTGCGCCGAGCCCTGCAGCTGCGGCGAAGCCGCTGCCGTTCCGGGCTCCGCAGCCTGCCGCAGGCGGCGCGGTGCCGGACTACAAAGCCAGCGACAAAGTGTCGCATGGCAAGTGGGGCATCGGCACCGTCGTGTCCGTGAAAGGCTCGGGTGACGACACCGAGCTGCAAATTGCTTTCCCGGCGCCTGTTGGCTTGAAGCGCCTGCTCGCCAAGTTCGCTCCTATTACGAAACAATAGGAGCCGCACTACAACTTACCGCCAATTAGACCATTTAGAGAGGAAGAGCCCGTAATGACAGATGCCATCGCGGCAATGAAAACCCTCATCCAAGAAATCAACAAACACAACCATAACTACTACACACTGGATCAACCGGCGATTTCCGATGCCGAGTGGGATGCTTTATACAATAAATTGACCGCGCTAGAGAAGGAGACAGGGATTACCCTGCCTTCTTCTCCAACCCAGCGCGTGGGCGGCGACATTCTCAAAGGTTTTGATCCGCACAAGCATCTGTCCAGGCTTTGGAGCTTGGACAAAGCACAAAATGCCGAAGACCTGCAGACTTGGCACACGCGTGTGCTTAAGTTAATTGCAGATTACAACAGCAAGAATCCAGAGAACCCATTACCAGACCCAACGTATGTGGTGGAATTGAAGTTCGACGGGCTCACATTGAACCTTACATACAAGCAAGGAGAGCTTGTTCAAGCCTCCACGCGAGGAAATGGTACGGTGGGTGAGGGCATTTTAGCCCAAATCAAGACGATCAAATCCATCCCGCTGGAAATCCCGTACAAGGACGGAACCATTGAAGTACAAGGCGAGGGCATGATGTTCCTCTCTGTGCTTGAAGCGTACAACCAGACAGCAACGGATCCGCTCAAAAATGCCCGTAACGCAGCAGCCGGAGCACTGCGCAATCTCAATCCCAAAGTGACGGCAGAGCGTAAGCTGAACGCTTTCTTCTATAATGTGGGTTACTCTGACGGTATCCAATTCGATAATCATTTCGATATGGTTCAGTTTCTTCGTGACAACCACTTTAAAGTGAGCAATCGCACACGGTATTTCAGCACGATTGAAGAAGTGAGCGCAGAGCTGGATCAGATTGCCGAAGAGCGCCTTGGCTTTGATTTTCTAATTGACGGAAGTGTCATCAAGATTACGGACATGCGGACAAGAGAAGTGCTCGGCTACACCGAGAAATTTCCGCGCTGGGCGATTGCTTATAAGTTCGAAGCCGAAGAAGCGACAACAATCCTGCAAAGTGTATCTTGGGAAGTTGGCCGCACTGGCAAAATCACACCTTTAGCCCGCGTTGAAGCCGTGGATCTCGCTGGCGTAACCGTACAGAACTGTACGCTCAACAATGTTGGCGACATCGAGCGTAAAAACCTCAAGCACGCCTTAGGCAGCCTCGTCTACATCCGTCGCTCCAATGACGTCATTCCTGAGATTCTAGGTAAAGTAACCGAGGAGAATGACGGCGAGGAGATTGTAGCTCCGACGCATTGTCCTTCCTGCGGCAGTGAGCTGGAGATGCGCGGCGCGCATCTGTTCTGCTTGAACCGCCTTGGCTGCAGTCCGCAGCTGGTTGGACGTATGGCGCATTTTGCTTCGCGCGATGCGATGGATATTGAATTTTTCAGCGAAATGACCGCTTCACAGCTGCATCAAGAGCTGGATGTCCGCGATCCTGCGGATCTGTACACCCTACAATTCGAGGATCTCGTCAAGCTCGATCGCTTTGGCGAGAAGAAGGCCCGCAACCTGCTTGATGCTCTAGAAAAAAGCAAATCGCGCGATCTAGCTTCGTTCCTCTATGCCTTAGGCATTCCTAACTCGGGTAAAACCACGACCAAGGTGCTGGCAGACTACTATCGCAGCTTACCGAAGATTATGGCGGCTACGCCTGAGGAGCTAATCGGGCTTCCGGATGTAGGTGGAATAGTAGCTGAGAGTATTTATTCATTCTTCCGTGACCCTGTGATGGTTTCCAGCATTGAGCGTATGCTCGCTGCAGGTGTCAACCCAATTGCCGAGGAGCCGGCGGTTGTATTGGCTAGCCCAGACAATCCATTTTTCGGGAAAACCATCGTTCTTACAGGTACGCTTTCAACAATGGGGCGTGACGAATGTGCCAAGAAGCTGGAAGCGTTAGGAGCTAAGATTACCGGAAGTGTTTCTAAGAAAACGGACATCGTGATCGCAGGGGAAAGCGCCGGCAGCAAGCTGACAAAAGCGCAAGAGCTTGGCATTCGGATCATTGAGGATGAACAGGAGCTTTTGCAGCTATTAGGTGAAGGCTAAATCATAAATAAGGGGACAGTGCCATGCCAAATACACTTCATATCGTGAATGGAGACGCTTTTGGAGATAAGCTGCGTGCTTCGGGTATTGATGGAGATATATTGGTGTGGCGCGAGTCACTGTACGAAGGACCTATCGGCATGCAGATGTCTGATAGAGTCCTTTTGTTTATGAGGGCGGCTTATATGAATCGCCAGCATGGCATCCCTCAGGGAATGTTCAAGTCCACTACCACACAGCAGGAGAATGCGTTGGATAAGCTCGCGGAGCATGTAGACGAAATTGTCCTGTGGTTTGAGCATGATCTATATGACCAATTAATGCTTTGTTATTTGCTATCGAGATTATTCGTTCTCCCTAATCGATCCTTTAAACTAGCTTTGTTAAGTATCAATCAATTCCCTGGCGTTGAGTTCTTTTATGGATTAGGACAATTAAACGTCGATCAAATTA